>JBAPYG010000133.1:0-4530 GCA_049284615.1 Acidimicrobiia bacterium | reverse complement strand
CTCGAACAGGGGCTTCGGGTCGGGCATGTCGGGCACCGCCGGAGACCAGAGTTTGATGCTGAACGAGTCCCGGTCGGGTTTGTACGCGTTGGTGCGCACGGTGGCCAGGATCATCTCGTAGAAGCCGCGCAGGATCCGATCTTCCTCGAGAGACCCGACATCGTCGAGGAGAGCCAGGATCTCGGTGTCGATCGCCTCCCAGTCGCCCCCTGAGGCGGGGTCGAATCTTCGTTCGAACATGGCGACGAGCAACTCTGAGATGCGGGGGTGGCCGACGAGCGTGTCGTTGGTGTATCGGTCTGTGAACCCGGAGCCCACTCGACGCCGATAGGTTCGGTATGCGCGAAGTACTCCGACCTGTTCGTGATCGAGATCCGTGTGGACGATGAGCCGATCCAAGGAGTCGGGCTCGGTCACACCACGAAGTCCGGCTTCGATGGAGTCGACGAGCCGCGGACCACAGCGGTCGACGTCGAGCAGCTCACCGCCCGGGCCGAGGACACCCACATCGTGGATGAAGATGCCGGCGCCGTTGGGCCCGACACGAGTGGGAACCTCCTCCACCACACGGAGGCCCGTCGCCTCGAGAACCGGAAGGATGCGGGAGAGCTCGAGCTTGCCGTCGCTCGTGTACACGGCGACGCGGGTGAGGCCCTCTCCGTCTGTCTTGTCGTTCTGTATGCCGACAGCCAATTGATCGGTCGACTCGGCCAGGGCCTCGAGATGGCTTATGTCGCCGGCGGCCACCGCCAGGCTGGTGGAGGTCTTGTAATAGTCGGGTAGCTGCTGAGACCACTTCCGCAGAAGCCCGACGGGATCATCGACCAGCTTCACCAGATGGTCGGCGACACGATCGTCCCAGGTGCGCGACATCTCCACGACGGTCCGCTGCAACTCGTCGAAGGGCACCTCAGGTACGGGCCCTTCCACCCAGACCGTGAAGTGGATGCGAGCAGTCGCCTCGTCGCCGAGTGTCAACTGGTAGTCGACCGAGGTCCCCCCGAACCTATCCAAGAAATACTCCTGGAGCCGGGCGCGGAGGATTGGGTTGAATCGGTCCCTGGGGAGGGCGACCATCAGGGAGATGCTGCGGCTGAGGAGGTCAGGCGAAACGAAGAGGCGTACCTGCTCGCGGCTCTCCACGACCAGCAGGCCCTCGATCGCAGCCTTGATCGCCTCGACAGGCATGGACCACAAGTCGGAGTGGGGGAAGCTGTTGTACAGCCGCACGACCGACCGGTAGTCGTGTGAGCCTTCGATGAGGTCTTCTGCCTCGAGCACCTGCGCGAGCTTGCCGCTCAGAATGGGTATGGAAGCGGGCTCGGTCATCAGGGCGTGGGAGGTGAAGAGTCCGAGGAGCCGTGCTTCCCCCACGACCGAGCCGTCGGGGCCGATGATGCGGACCCCCACATAGTCCATCCGGGCCGGTCGGTGGACGGTCGAGCGTCTGTTGGTCTTGGCGACGACCACCAGGAAGCCTTCTCGGTAGCGGTGCCGGAGATCATCGGGCAGACGCTCTATTGGGATCGGTGTGGAGAATTTCGAGAGACCCGAATCGGAGAGGATGCCCAGACCCGAACTCGGGTCGGCGACCAGACAGTCTGCTCCATTCTCTTCGACCACGTTGTATTCCCGGTATCCGAGGAAGACGAAGTTGAGCTCTCGAAGCCACTCGAGGAACTCCACCGCCTCGGTGACTGCTTCCTCCCCGTAGCGGACCTCTCCCTGGCGGGCCAGAGCGACCATTCTCGAGATCGCGCCGTCGAGCATGGGACGGAAATCTCGCACCGCGAGCCGGACGTCCTCGAGGACGGCCCGGAGCTCGTTCTGCAGCCGGGCTGACTCCTCGTCGCTGAGGGCCTGCTCGAGCACATGGTGTTGGACGGACTCGCGATCGTCACCGCTGCGGGGGTGTCCGACGTCGACGAGCTTTCCGGATTGGTCACGCTCGATTGCCATGACGGCGTGGGCGTCGAGGGTCACGCCATATCCGGCCCGCTCGATTGCGGCGTGGACCGAGTCGACCAGGAAAGGAGAGTCGTCGACGACGATGTCGACAACGGTGCGATCACGGCCGTACCCGTCGGTCTCGACGTCCGGGTTGAAGACCCTGACTTCTGTCGACCCGGGTTGCCGGCTGGCCATGAAAGCGAAGACGCTGCGCAGCTCGGCGAACAAGGCGTCATCGGAGATGGCCGCTATGTACTCGTCGGGGATTCGTCGTATATAGGCCTGGGCGAAGTCGGCGAGCGCCGGCTCCAGGTCCTCAGGCAGATTCAGGTGCTGGTTGTTCGGCTGCAATTGCTCACTCAGAATCTATGCGGATTGCCCCCGCGCTGTAGGGACCAATGGCCCGAGGCCCCCGCGTCCGACCCGGGACTGACGTCTCTACCGTTCGCCCAACACGTCGGATCGTCACATCACCACGGAGGCTGCGCGGTCGAGGGTCGCTCGATCGGGGAAGAACACTCCTACTTCGGCCACCGACAGCGCGCTGGCGATGTTGGCGAGACGCGTCGCCTCCACCCATCCCACTTCTTCGGACCGATATGTGGCCAGGGCAGCGATGAAGACGTCTCCGGCTCCGGTTTCGTCCACCGGGTCCACCGAGAAGGCCGGCACGTCGACGACTTCCGAGCCGGTCGCCAGGAGCGCTCCGGCTTCGCCGAGTTTGATCACCACCCGGCGCGCCCCGAGTGCGATCAGATCCCGCGCGGCCAGACGCGGCCACAACGTCGAGACGTCGGCACGACCTACGAGGCTCGCTGCCTCGGCCCTGTCCGGCGTCAACACCTCGACCCTGCTCAACAGAGCTTCGGTCACCCGCTCGGGAGGGGCGGGATCGAGGAACACGAAGGCACCGGCCTCCGCCGTGTGGTCGACCAGACGGGCCAGGGTGTCCGCAGGAACTTCAGCCTGGGTGATGACGATATCGCCGGGGCCGAGCTCGGCTGCGTGGGGCTCCACGTCGTCCCAGGACAGCAGGTCGTTGGCCCCTGACGCGAGGATCAGAGATCGGTGGTGTCCCCGCTCCAGAGCGATCGCCACCACCCCGGTGGCCGCCCCGGTGGTCGTGACGACCCCGTCGGTGTTGACATCGTCCTCTCTGATCGCCTCGATGCACTCACGGCCCAACCCGTCGTCCCCGACGCGGGCGATCAACTTCACTTCGGCTCCGAGCCGCGACGCAGCCCTTGCCACATTGGCGCCTTTGCCCCCCGGCTCGACGACGTGACGGCCAGCGACGAGGGGTGCGGTAGCAGGGGCCTCGTGGATGTCGAAGAGATGCACGTCCACGTTGACACCGCCCACGACCAGGATGCGGCTCATCTCGTAGCGGCCGCCCGAGGACGCTGGTCCAGCCGCACCCGCTCACCGATCTCGGGGACGACCGTGGCGACGCCGAGTCGAGTCTCGATGGCACGCTCCAGTTCGGCCGACGCTTCGGGCTCGCCGTGGTTCACGTAGACGATGGATGGCGACGATGCGGTGTCGAGCCACCGGAGTAGATCCTGCTGATCGGCGTGGGCGGACAGTTCGACATCGAAGATCCTGGCCCGCACCGGGTAGTAGTGGCCGAGCATCTTCAACTTCGACGCCCCACGGCGCAGGGTGTCCCCTCTGGTCCCTGGCGCCTGGAACCCGACGAGCATGACCGCGTTGTCTGGATGACCTATGCGCTGGGCGAGGTGATGCACGACCCGGCCACCGGTCGCCATGCCCGAAGCCGAGATGATCAGCATCGGACCGCGCCGCTCGTTGAGAGCCTTAGACTCGTCCACCGTCTCTATCTCGGTCAACGGCACAGACGAGAACAGCTCGACTCCGCGGTTCTCGGGTCTGAACTCCGGGGAGCCGCTACGGGCTTCGTCGCGGTACACATCCAAGGCACGGCGGGCCATGGGGCTGTCCACGAATACGGGAATCGGGGGAACGCGTCCCGAGGCGATGAGACGGTCGAGATGCCACAGGACCACCTCGGTTCGGTCCACTGCAAAGGCGGGGATGACCAGGACCCCGTCTCGCTCCAGCACGTGATCGATGGCCAGGGCGATCTGTGTCTCCGGGTCAGACGTGACATGTTCCTCGTCGCCATACGTCGATTCGACGACCACGACATCCGCCGGCCCGATCGGCTCGGGTGGCAGGAGCAATGGGTGTTTGGAGGTTCCCAGGTCCCCGCTGAGGACGACTGTGGTCTCGTAGTCGAGTAGCCGGAGGGTGAGTGTCGCCGCGCCGAGGATGTGCCCGGCGCGTCTCCACGTCACCTCGATCCCTGGGACTACTTCGACCGGATGGTCGTACGGCACCCCCTCGAACTGGGAGAGTGAGGAAATGGCCTCGGCCTTCGTGTAGAGGGGTTCGGCCGGACGGTGTTTCGAATAGCCCTTCTGATTGGCGAAGCGAGCCTCCTCCTCCTGCAGATGCCCGCTGTCGGGAAGCACGATCGCCGCCAATCGTCGTGTCCCGTCCGTGGACAACACCTGACCCCGAAATCCTTGTCGAATCAGGCGTGGCACGTGTCCGCAG
>JBAPYG010000132.1:0-5133 GCA_049284615.1 Acidimicrobiia bacterium | reverse complement strand
TGACATGTTGAGCATCAACTCTCCTCTCTCCTTCCGTCGCCGATACGACGGCTTACAGGTGTGAAGAGCGAAGGGAGGAGCCCTTGATACGAGAGAGAGGCCCCTGCTCGCGTCTGCTGGCCGAGACTCCCCCGAGGGAGCCCTCGAGAAGCGATCAGAGCACGACCCACTGGGTCTTGATGACCTCGCCGCCGGCGAAGTGGAGGACCATGCTGACCGGGCCGGGAGAGATCCCCTCGGCCGCGAACCGGCCCACATCGTCGGATTCGACAGAGAAAAGAGCCCCAACCGTGTGGAGCTCTACAGTGAACTGTGATTCCGGGGTGATATGACCGATGAGACGTCCAGAGTCTTGATCGAACTCGACATCGAGCATCCATTTCCCGACCTGGAATGAGATCATTCGCGCCGTGGCCGACGATCGAACGCCCGACGGCTGGCCCTCCTCGGCCGAGTCGAAATCGAGCTCGGCGAGCTCAGCATCGATGTCACGCCACGTGAAGGCGGCCTTGGCGAAAGCGGCGACATCGGCGGGGACGGGGTCACTCTCTTGCAGTCCTTGACGCAAGCTGGCGAGGATCCGGTCGTCACCTGATGTTGGGTTGAATTCGCTCATGCGCTCACCTCCTGACAACTAGGAGCCCTCAGACGGCCCGCTGATACGCGCGATCGCCGATTTGAGCTTGTCGAGACATCGAGCCCGGGTCGGTCCCAGGCTGCCTATGGGCCGTCCGGTGACCTCGGAGATCTCCTCGTAGGACAGCGCCGGTTCGATGAGCATCAGTCGCAGAAGTTGCCTGCAAACCGCATCGAGGGTGGTGAAGGCCTTCACGACCTGGCGATTCTCCTCGTCGTCGACGAGCATCTCATCGAAGCCGGGCGACTCGTCCTCGACGTCGAACTCGAACTCGGTGGGGATGTCACGGTCCCGTGCCCTGGCTACCTTGAGGGCTTCACGACGACATGTCGTCGCCAGCCAACCGGGGAGTCTCTCGGGGTCCTTGATCCGGTCGATGTTCTCGATGAGCTTCAGCCAGACCGTCTGACTCACGTCCTTGGCCGTGGCGTCGTCGAGCCGAAACCCACGCGCCACGGACCAGACCATCTGCCCGAAGCGGTCGACGAGGGCGTCCCACGCGTGCCGCTCCCCGGCTGCGGCCAACTTCAGTAACTCGCCGTGTGTCAGTGCGTCGATGGCGGGATCGTAGGTGGATCGACGCCCGCAGACCGGCCCGATCAGGCTCCGACGCAGATGAACGAGGCCGCGGAGATGATTCTCCCCGGATCATCGAAGGAAAGCTCTTGGGCTCTGGCCAGGGCCTTGGCCGGGACCAGACCCTCGAGGAGACCCCTGTGGAGATCGATCATGAGCTCCGAAGTGGCCGGGGTGTCCGGGACCAACCCGACGCTGGCCACGACCGATCTCGTGCCGATGCTGAGCAGCGCCGAGGTGAGACCCGCCAGTTCCTGACCCGCACGGGTCTCCGTGTAGCCCGAGTCGCATGCGGAGAGGACCACGACGCTAGGGGGGTTCTCGAGACGCTCGATGTCGTACACGTTGAGATTCCCGTCACCGAGACGAAGCGAGGAGAACATGGGGTTCTCGACGGAGAATGAGGCATGGCAGGCCACATGTGCGAGCCCGGCGCCATCGAGGGCCATCTCGATTTCGGAGACCGGTGCCGTGGTGGGGAAGATCTCACATTCGGGGTGGAGCGCCCCGACCCCTCGCAGCTCCGATTCGGCCTCCCCGAGATCGGGGCCGACCGCCACCACGACCCGGCGTGACACCGGCGACCTCTGCTCGGCCAGCCACCAGGTCTCTGCCGACGGGGCCACGCTGACAGAGATGCCCCTCAAGGAGGAAAGCACCGACCATGGCATCGACATCAGAGAGGGCGGTGGGACGATGACGAGCTCGCTCGAGACGAGACGGATCGACCCGAACAAGAGTCGATCGAGCCGCGCGAGGGAACTCGCCGAGAACTCACGACCCCGCAATGCCGACCGACGCATGCCAAATCGGACCTGGCGCAGCTCATCGGCACACTCGGCGAGGCTGCCCAGCTCGATCCGCCGGGCGCGACCACCCTGGACGATGATGGCAAAGAGGCGGTCGCCACTCGAGCCGATCTCGAACATCGCCCGCTCGCCCAGCTGATCGAGGAGTCGTGGGATCGTAAATCCACCGGCGGCGCCGGCGCCCTCGCGTCGGAGCCGATCGGAGCTGGTGATGTCCTCCTGAAGTCGTCGTCTCTCCCGGATCAACTCGGGGTCGGCCCGCTTCTCCGGTCTCCGCAGCTCGGCCTCGACTCGACGCAGGTCTGCCATGTTCGCTCGTTGTCGATCGTCACCGGTGGGGACGACCGGCCGATATCTGATGGCGCGCCCTCGCCCCCTGTCGAGCCACTCCAGGGTGCGACGAGGCTTGCCCGACTCGAGAACCAGCTCCAACCCCAGAGCTGCGAGGTCGGCACCATGTCTCTCGATGCCGAGACGGAGATCGGTGGCGGCCAACGCGGCCTGATATCTGTCGATCAGGTTGAGCCCGGTGCGAACAGAGCGGAGCGCTCCCCCCGGATCGCCGGCGGACCGTTGCAGGAGCGCCTTGGCGAGAGAGGATTGAATACGGAGCTCGACAGGCCCTGTTCCCGAAGTCATCACACTCTCGAGGGCCGACCTCTCCCGTCCGATCGCTCCAATCGCATCGGCGATTCGGGCGCATATGAGGCGGGCCTGGGCGGCCGCCACCTCCACACCCTCGTCGGCCAGGGTGGAAGCCACCGCCTCGGCCCTGTCGAGGAGCATCGCCGAGCCGCCATCGCGAGCGAACTGTGAGTCGATCGAGAGCAGCTCCGCCTCGAGAGCGCGGGGGGTGTCACCCGAGCCCGTGAATATCGTGGCTGCCTCACTCGAGCAGACCGCGGCATCTTCGGCTCGACCGGCGAGCAGCGCGGCCCGCGCCGCGACGAGCAGGGCGTCTGCCTGGTGCTCGAGATCGTGCCGACCCGCGGCTGACGCCCCTATCTGACGGGCCAGGTCATAGGCCTCTTCGAAGAGACCCACCGTTATGAGGATCTCCGATCGAGCCACATGCTGGGGGGCGTTGGCTCCCGTGGTCTCCATATAGAGGGTGTCGCTCCTCTGGAGCCAGTCCAACGCGAGGGGGATGTCTCCCCGGTAGGCGGCGACGATGCCGAGATTGCGCTGGATGCCATGCATCGAGGCCCTCTCTCCCGTCGATTCGGCCAGATCCAGCGCCTCGGAGAAATAATGCTCGGCGTCGTCGAGCGCGCCCAGGCCGAGGTAGAGCTGACCCAGCCGATTGAGGGTCAGGCCAACAGAGAACACGTCGTCGTTCTCTCTGAACACCTCGAGAACCCGGGTGAACACCTCGATACCTCCCCGAACCTCACCGTTGTGGACCAGGAGGGCCGCATGCTGGAAGACGAACCGGGCACGCATGTGGGGATCGGTTATCTCGTCGATGCTCCCTTCGACGATCTCCAGGGCACGGTCGGTTTGTTGGGCGATGGCGAGCGAGCCACTCATCGTCAGCAGCCCCAGGAGTCGCAGCTCCTCCGAGTCGGCTTGCGCTCCCTCGCCGGCCGCAAGGTCCGCAAAGCCGATCGAGTCATCGAGGTCGCCACCGTGACGGGCGGCCATGCTCATCGCTCGCAACACCTGGGAACGCTCCGCGTGCTCGGACTCGCCCAGTCGCGAGAGCATTTCCCCACCCTCCTCGAGGGCGCCTTGCGGGTCCGAGAGTGCCCGACTCATCAGGTCGTCGGCGTGCGTCATGGTCGGTTCCATATACTTACACGAAGGGGGCCGTGGGGGTCCCGCTCAAAGACCCGAGGAGGGAGTATGAGCAGTCACGACGACCACGTCGCAGAATGCTGGTGTCACTATTGGCCAAACCTGATCGTGATACGCGCCGGCGATGAATCGGCGGCCATCGACCAGGTCGGTGGTCGCCAACTCGATGAGGGCGGGCTCTGCCGTCTCATCGATGGGGTGGACGGCGACATCATCCGACAAGTCGGCGAGCTCATCGGAGTCGTCGAGATCGAGGACGCCGACCCCCATGGGGCGGCCAATGCCCTCAATGCCGCGGGCATCGATGCTTCACCGGTCCATGGCATGGGGTTCCTCGGCCACGGCGGGTTCCAGGGGAGCGCTTGGACCGAATCCGACACCTCCCTGGGCGACGTCGATTCGGCTTCGGACGCCGCCGGCTTCGTGGCGGTGGTCGACTCTGGCATCGTGCCCGACGACGACCTCCCTCCCTGGATGACTCCGGACGACGTTCGCTCGGATCGCCCTGTCGACACCGAGCACATCCCCTACAGGGACCCGATCAGCCATGGGACGTTCGTCACCAGCATCGTCAGACGGGTCACCCCCGAACACGTCGTCTCCCTCGCGTCGGCCCGGCCCGACCCTGGGCACCTGGTGAGCGACGACCCCGCCCACGAGCCGGCCCGTCCTCCCACGGACGAGCTGAACGTGCTCGGCGCGGTGTTGCGCCTGTTGAATCGTCATGGTCGCAGCGATCGGGTGCGAGCCATGTGCATGGCCCTGGGAGTGCACGTCTGCCCCGGAGACGCGGGCCAGAGATTCCTTGCGTTGGAAGCGGCAGTCGAAGCCTGGACCAACCGCTTCCCGAAAGCGCCGATCTTCGCCGCCGCCGGCAACAGCCAATGCCCCGAACCCCTCTATCCGGCCGAATTCACAAACGTCAGATCGGTGGCGGCGGCCTGTGAGGGTGAGGGCACAGCCAAGCCTGGCGCCGCCGACGGCAGGATCGTGGTCTGGGACCACGGCTCGCCCGTCCCGGCGCCGAGTCGGCCCGGTGTCACCGATGTCGGGCCAGGGTGCGATGTCACCGGGCTCAGCGGGCAGAGCGAGGATCACACGGTGAGCTGGGGCGGAAGCTCCTTCGCCACCGCCATAGTCGCTGCCTGTCATGCCAAGGGCACGTACAACCCGGTGTCAGACGGCAATGGCGTCCAGTGGTGGCCCGACCTGACCGCGAGCAAGTCGAGAGTCGACGGTCTCTGAACCTGGGGCGGGTATAGAGAGACGCCCCGGGGATCCCCGGGGCGTCTCTCTATACCCGCCCCAGGTTCA
>JBAPYG010000131.1:0-16043 GCA_049284615.1 Acidimicrobiia bacterium | reverse complement strand
TCTGGAAGGTCACGGTAGATCTGGCCGCTGCCCACCCGATTCGACCCTCCTCGTAAGCCTCCAATCGATGGAAGGTTCTCTCCCACCCCGGAGCCACCGCTGTTTGGGCGGTAATCACCTCAAGTGCTTCGACCCCGTAAAACCATTCACGAACATCCGACCCAATGAGAAGGGTTTCTGCCTGCCGAGAGATCATTCCCCGAACCGTTGCAGCATCGCCCTCAGCGATCGCGATCATCAACCGTCTCAGAACCGCCGCCAGCTCGTCAGACTTTCTCAACGTACCAACACTCCACCTCCATCAGTACACGAGGCTAGGCAAAGGGCCGGACCCCCACTCGATATCCGGCATTCTGCGCTATCTGGGCAGCTAGGTGACTCTCACGAATCGACCAGTGGATGTGTGGCTCGTCTTAGATGGCAGTCGGACGCTCGCGTAGAAGCTTAGAAGTGGGTTACCCTCGCCGACCAAAGCCTCATGAGACTGGTCATCGCTCGTTGTACCGTCGATTACTCGGGTCGCCTGACGGCGCATCTCCCCGAAGCAACGAGGCTGATCATGGTCAAGGCCGACGGAACATTGGCCATCCATTCCGACGGCAACGCTTCAAAGCCCTTGAATTGGATGATCGCCCCCAATGTCGTCGAGATCCATGACGATCGCTGGGAGGTGACCAACTCCAAGGCTGAGCGACTCACGATCTGGATCGACGAGATCATCGAGGATGTCACCCACGACCTCGGCGACGACCCGGGGCTGGTCAAGGACGGCGTCGAGGCCCATCTCCAGGAGCTCTTGGCGAGGGCACCAGACGTGCTGGAGCACGGCCTCGAGCTCATTCGCCGCGAGTACCCCACCGACATCGGCCCCGTCGACCTCCTCTGCGTCGACGGCAAAGGGAGCACCGTCGCCGTCGAGGTGAAGCGGCGTGGCGACATCGACGGGGTGGAGCAGCTCTCGCGTTACATCGAACGTCTCGACCACGACCCACGTCTCGCCCCCGTGCGGGGGATCCTCGCGGCGCAATCGATAGCCCCCCAGGCCCGGGTGTTGGCCGAGGCTCGCCGTATCGACGCCATCGAGGTCGACTACGACGGTCTGCGCGAGGTGGAGGACACCGAGCTTCGCCTCTTCGACCTTCGCTGATGTTCGAGATCGTCTTCTACAACCCGGAGATACCTCCCAACACGGGCAACGCGATGCGTCTCGCCGTGGTGACCGGGTGCAGGCTCCACCTGATCGAGCCACTCGGCTTCGACATGGACGACGCCAAGCTGCGCCGGGCGGGGATGGACTACCGCGACAAGGCGATCGTGTCGGTGCATGCGTCATTGCAGACGTGGCGGGCAGCCATAGGTCCCGAGCGGGTGTTCGCCTTCACCGTCGACGGCGAAGCGGTGTATACCGAGGAGTCGTTCCGCCCCGGTGACGTATTCTTGTTCGGCCCGGAGTCGGTCGGCCTCCCGGACGACGTGAAGTCGCTGCCCTGGGTCACGCGTCGGCTGCGCATCCCGATGGTGCCCGACGTGAGATCGATCAACCTCTCCAACACCGCCGCCATCGTGACCTACGAGGCCTGGCGCCAGTTGGGGTTCCCGGGCAGCACGGGGGGTTAGAAGCGTTGCTATAGCATCGCGTCTCGGAATCCACGACCTCTTGCTATAGCAACGCCATTAGCTCCGGGCGGAGCGGGCTGCGGGATCCTGGCGGTAAAACGACTGGAGGACGTGATAGAGGTCCGGTTTGTCGCGGAGCATCTCGACTGGTCTGTCGAAGAAGACCTCGGTCGCCACCGCGAAGAACTCACCGGGGTTGACGGCTCCGTAAGCCCGCAGCAGGTGGCCACCCTCTCCCGCGGCAAGCAGCTCGAACTCCCGGGTGCAGACCTCGACCCAGCTCTGGGCCTCCTCGGGGCCGGCCATCGGAGGCATCCCGTCGGCCACCCCGTCGAGCATGTCGAGCTTGTGGGCGAACTCGTGGTAGATCACGTTGTGGCCGAGATCGGGATGGCGTGCCTCTCTGCGGGCGGCATCCCAAACGATCGACACCGGGCCGTAGGTGCGGGCCTCGCCGAGGATGGGCATGGGGGCGTCGGTCACGGCACCGGCGATGCCGGCCCCCCTCTGCCCCGTCATCACGACGGTCGAGGGGTGAACGATGATCGCGCTCACGTTCCTGTAGAAGCGATGATCCAGCTCGAGGATGAGGAGAGCGGCGTGCACGGCGATCGTCACCACGATCTCATCGGTCAGCTCGAAGCCACGCGCAGCCTCCCAGTTCTTGCGAGCGATCAGCTCGGCGGTCAGGTCGAGGAGTCGGCGCCGCTCGTCGTCGTCGAGGTGAGCCCACGGACGAAAAGACGACTCGACGGTGGCCATCCAGCCCTCGTCGAAGTGCGTCCCGGTTCGACGATGCCAGATCAGAGCCGCTCCGCCACCAATCTCAGGGCGATCGCCTCGGCGAGGGTGGCTCGCTCGAGCTGTTCGATGCCTACGTTCTCGTTGGGGGCGTGGTAGGCGCTGGTGGGGTCGGCTACCCCGGTGACGAGGATCGGTGCGTCGGGAAACAGGTCGTTGAAGGTGGCGATGAAGGGGATGGATCCCCCGGCGCCCATGGCCACCATCTCGTTCTCGAACGCCTCGGCAAAGCTCTCCCGCCAGGCGTCGACGACGGGGTTGTCGGTCTCCAGGACCGTTGCGTCGCCTTTCTCCTCGTAGATGAAGGTGAGCTCGGCGCCCCAGGGGACGTTGGCGACGAGGTGGTCCTTGAGGGCGCGGAGGGCCGCGTCGGTGTCCTGGCCCGGGGGAATACGCATGCTCACCTTGGCCCGGGCCACCGGAACGAGCTGATTGATCGCCTCGGAGACGGGAGGTGCGTCGATGGCGAGGACACTGATGGCAGGCCGGGTCCAGAGTCGGGATGGGATCGAGCCCTTGCCGATCAGTGACAGCCCGTCGATGGCGCCCGTCTCCCGGCGAGCCATCTCCTCGGGGACATCGATTGACTCCGAGGTCTCCTCGGAGACCAAGCCGGCGACGGCCACGTTCCCCTCGTCGTCGTGCAGGGTCGCCAGCAGACGCGACAACGTCATCAGGGCGTCGGGGACCACGCCACCGGCCTGCCCGGAGTGCACTGCGGAGTGGAGGGTCCTCAGCTCGAGCTTGACTGCGACGATGCCCCGGAGACTGATGATGATGGCTGGGGTGTCGGGCTGCCAGAGACCCCCGTCGCCGATGACGATCACATCGGGGCTGATCAGATCGGAGTGCTTCTCCAGGATCTCCGGAAGCCCGATCGACCCTGCCTCCTCCTCGCCCTCGAAGAAGAGCTGGACACCGACGGGGAGCCCATTCGCTTCATGGGCGGCGATGGCGCCCAGATGCATGACGATGCCCGCCTTGTCGTCGGCGGAGCCGCGGCCGTAGATCCGGCCGTCCTTCTCGAACGGATCGAAGGGACCGGTCTCCCACTCATCGAGCGGACCGGTGGGCTGTACGTCATAGTGGGCGTAGAGGAGGACCGTGGGGGCACCTTCGGGTGCGGGAATTTCGGCGAATACCGCGGGGTGACCCGTCGAAGACTCGAGGAGCTGGGCATTCTCGAAGCCGGCGGCGTCGAGCATGGCGACGATCGCCCCCGCGGCACCTCGCACGGCCGTGGGATCGAAGCCGTCGGCGCTCACCGATTCCATGCGAACGAGTGTTTCGAGCAGATCTTTGAGCCGGGGCATGTCGGCCGCGACCGCGGCTCTGAGGTCATCGTGCATGCGAACGAGGGTACCGCTGCCAACATGTGGCCGTGCTCAGGTTCCGTCTCTTCAAGATGCCGGTCACGGTCCGCTCGTCGTTCCTGATAATCGCCGGTCTCATCGGGTTCATCGGGGTGGGCACCTGGTCGCAGACGATCGCCTGGATCGTCATCGTCTTCGTCTCGATCCTGATTCACGAGATGGGTCACGCCCTCACCGCCCGCATGTATGGCTCGGCGGTGGCCATCGAGCTGAATGGGCTCGGCGGGCTCACGAGGTGGAGCACGCCCCGGGAGGAGATCACGCCGGGCCGGAGGGCACTCATCGCCGCCGCGGGCTCGGCGGTGGGCCTGTTGTTCGGCGGGCTGGTCTGGTTGGTGGCGGGCCAGTTCGGCCCGTATGACCAGCTGACCGCGTTCATCCTGGAGAGCACCATCTACGTCAACGTGTTCTGGGGCCTGCTCAACTGGCTGCCGATACGCCCCCTCGACGGGGGCCATCTCCTCGAGTCGCTGCTCGAGAAGGTCACCCCGAACCGTGCGGAGGCGATCGCACGGGTGATCTTCACGGTGACCGCCGCCGCAGCCCTGGCGGTGGCGATCTGGCAACAGTTCATCTTCATAGCGGTGCTCGCCGGATGGCTCCTGCTCTCGGAGTTCGGGACGGGTCAGCCACCGGCAGAGGCGAGTGGAGGGCTGCCCACCCTCTCCTACGACGAGTCGCCCGAGGAGGACTCCCAAGAAGCGGAGGAACCCGGGGAGACGTCGCACTAGCGTCAGCCGACATGGACTTCGCATTCAGCGCCACCGTGGAGGAGTACCGCCGGCGACTCCTCGAATTCATGGAGGCGCACATCTATCCCGCCGAGCCCGTCTACGAGCAACAGATGGCCGAGTCTGGCAACCCCCATCATCACCCCGCGATCCTGGAGACTCTCAAGGAGGAGGCACGGGGCCAGGGCCTGTGGAACCTCTTCCTCCCGGACGAAGAGGACGGCGCCGGCCTCTCGGTACTCGAATATGCGCCACTTGCCGAGATCACCGGGCGAAGCCCGCAGTTGGCGCCCGAGGCGATCAACTGCTCCGCGCCGGACACGGGGGACATGGAGATCCTCCACATGTTCGGGACGCCAGAGCAGAAAGACGTCTGGCTTCATCCCCTCCTCGAAGGCGAGATCAGGTCGTGCTTCTCGATGACCGAACCGGATGTGGCGAGCTCGGACGCCACCAACATCCGCACCCGGATCGAAAGAGACGGTGACGACTACGTGATCACCGGTCGCAAGTGGTTCAGCTCGGGGGCAGCATCGACCAGATGCAAGTTCTCCATCGTGATGGGCGTGACCAACCCAGACGCCGACCGTCATCGGATGCAGTCGATGATCATCGTCCCGATGGACACGCCCGGGGTCGAGATCGAGAAGGAGCCGAGAGTCTTCGGCTATCAGGATCGGGGGGGCCATCCCCAGATTCACTTCGACTCGGTGAGGGTCCCCAGCGCCAATCTCCTCGGTGAGGAAGGCGGTGGTTTCGCCATCGCCCAGGCGCGGCTCGGGCCGGGTCGGATCCATCACTGCATGCGTGCCATAGGAGCGGCAGAGCGTTGCCTCGATCTGATGATTCAGCGTTCCCAGTCGCGGGTCGCCTTCGGCAAGCCGTTGTCCGAGCAGGGGGTGGTTCGGGAGTGGATCGCCGACGCCAGGATCCAGATCGAGCAGGTCCGTCTGCTGGTTCTGAAGACGGCGTGGCTGATCGACAACGTGGGGACCAGGGGAGCCCGCACCGAGATCGCAGCCATCAAGGTCGCCGCTCCCAACCTGCTGACGTCCATCGCCGACGATGCGATGCAGCTGTTCGGTGCTGCCGGCTTCACCGAGGACTGGCCATTGGCCAGTCTCTACTCGATGGGTCGTTGGCTGCGGATCGCCGATGGCCCGGACGAGGTTCATCGCCGCTCGGTCGCCCGCGCCGAGTTGGGGCGTCTCGGTCCTGGAGCCGTGTCGGGCGGAATTCCCGACTGAACCAATCCACAATCGGGTACGTAACGAATAACGACCAAGGCCAATCGTTGCACGGCAGACGCCGGGGCGAACGGGAACGAAATCCCTTGACCCTGCGTTTACATGTGCCCGATGAATATGGGGCTAAAAGTGATCGATCTGACAGTTACACCGTGGCGGGAAGCGGCTGCCTGTCTGGAAGTCCAGAACGAGGTCAGCTTCTTCCCCAGCAAGGAAGACCTGGGCGGAATCGTCAAGGCGAAAGCCATCTGCGCGACCTGTCCGGTCGCCGACGAATGCCTGAGCTGGGCCGTCGAGACCAATCAGACCGAGGGCATCTGGGGCGGGCACACGGCCAAGGAGCGACGCAGGCTCCGACGTCGATGGCTCGAAGAGGTGAGGAAGGCCAGCTAGCCGCGGACGGCTAGCGCTTTCGCTCGGCCCGATCTTCCTGGTCAGGTCCTTCGGCCGCGCCGATGTGCACCAGCGAGTCGCCCGAGTTGACCAGGGGTCGGAGCGACTGGGCGATGACCCAACCTGTCTCCGATGCCCTGACCAGGGTGGGGCGCATCCCGAATGCATCCGAGATCGAGGCCAGATGCTGGCCCTTGGTCACGTGCTCACCCAGTTTCACCCCGAGGTCGGCGATTCCGCCGCGGCGTGCCCTCACCCAACGGGTGCGACGTATCAGCCGGGTCGATCTCACCCGGGGCAGCCGGGCGTCGATCATGCCCATGGACCGCAGTGTGCGCATGACACCGGTGACCCCGGTCTCCACTGCGTCTTCGTCGAACCGATGCGCTTGCCCGGCCTCGTAGAGGAGGACGGTCTTACCCCGTTCTGCGGCGGCCTGGCGCAGCGAGCCATCCCTGACCCGGGCGTGGATGGAGAAGGGCGCCCCGAAGGCACGCGCCAGGTGGAGCGTGGTCGGGTCATCCAGATTGGCCCTGATCTGGGGATGGTTGATGCGGTGATTGCTCGCCGTGTGTAGGTCGAGGCCGACAGTGCACTGATCGACGATCTGGTCCATGAAGAGATGGGCGAGCCTCGCCGCAGTGGAGCCCCGGGCCGAGCCGGGGAACGAGCGGTTGAGGTCGCGACGATCGGGCAGGTACCGGGACTGGTTGATGAACCCCAGGGGGTTGACGATCGGCACCGCGATCACCGCCCCGCGCAGGGTCTTGGCATCGAGGTCTTTTATGACGCGCCGAATGATCTGCAGGCCGTTCAGCTCGTCGCCGTGGATGGTGGCCGAGAGCCAGATGTTCGGTCCTGCCGACCTTCCGTTGATGACTTTGACCGGGAGTGACTCGGTGGCGCCGGTGACAACGCGGGCAAAAGGGAGCTCGATCTGGACCTTTCGCCCCGGCTTGACTGTTACCCCGCCCACCGTGATGGGCTCGTTGACCTTCTCAGGTACCAACGTTGTCTTCGATGTACTCGACGATGAGATCGGCGATGTCGAACCCGCTGGCTCCCTCGATGCCCTCGAGACCCGGCGACGAGTTGACTTCGAGCACCATGGGGCCTTCCTCGGATTGCAGCAGATCGACCCCTGCCACCGACAGCCCCATGCTCTTCGTTGCCCGCACCGCCGTGGACCGCTCTGCGGGGCTCAGCTTGATCATCTCGGCATGGCCGCCCCGATGCAGGTTGGAGCGAAAGTCGCCCGGTGCACCCTGGCGACGCATGGCGGCCACCACTTTCCCCCCGACGACGAAAGCACGGATGTCGGCGCCGCCCGCCTCTTTGATGAACTGTTGGACGAGGATGTTCGCGTCGAGTTGGCGAAAGGCGCCTATCACGGACTCGGCGGCCTTCTTCGTCTCCGCGAGCACCACACCGAGCCCCTGGGTGCCTTCGAGCAGCTTGACCACGACCGGGGTCCCGCCGACCACGTCGAGGAGGCCGTTGATGTCCTGGATGGAGTGGGCGAAGCTGGTGGTGGGCAGCCCAACCCCGGCCCGGGACAGGATCTGCATCGACCGGAGCTTGTCCCGAGAGCGGCTGATCCCGTCTGAGCTGTTGAGTGTGAACACGTCGGCCATCTCGAACTGCCTCACCACGGCCGTCCCGTAGAACGTGTAAGAGGCGCCGATGCGGGGGATGATGGCGTGGGGGTGGACTTCCTCACCCTTGTACAGGACCTTGGGCTTGCGGGCCGTGATGTCCATGTAACAACGGAGATAGTCGACGATGGCGACCTCATGGCCGCGATCGAGTGCGGCCTCCTTGAGACGGGCGGTCGAGTAGAGAGACGCGCCCCGGGACAGGATTGCGATCTTCATGTCTCTCTCTTGGACGGGCGTTCGCCGAGGTAGCTGCGGCCCGGGTCCACGAGAAAGTCCCGTCGCACGGTTCGGCGTCCCAGGAGCATTCGAAATGTCATCTCGTCTCTCGTCGTCAGATTCACCAATGCCTCGAATTCCCGGCCGGCCACCACGAGCGTGGTCTTGATCACGGGTCGTCGCTCGGCCCGGCCACCGGGGTTCTTCACCATACGCTCGCCCACCACCTCGGCGACACAGGTGACCGATGGTTTCCGTTTCCTCTGGTGGGGGTGCACCGCGAAGCGAACCATCGCACGACCGTCTTCCTCGAAACGCTCCAGGTCGAATGCGTGGAGCGACGAGTTGTCGGCGCCGGTGTCAACCTTGGCCTTGATCTCCTTGATCCCGAGTTCGGGGAGCGCCACCCACTCCCTCCACCCGATCGTCCTGCGCTTGCTGCTCCTGGTCGGCACGGCCCTGAGGATAGGACCGCTGCTCCTGTTCTGCCCTTTGCGCAGGTGGCCTGTGTGGATTGGCGACGAGCAGTCACTTAATCTGATAGTTGACATGTAAGATTTATTACGTCATAATGAGAGCACAATCGCAGTCAGCAAGACACAATAGGAGGAAAACAGAATGCTCATGCGCTTCGACCCGTTCTCGGACTTCGATCGCTTCTCGCGTCAGGTCTGGGGCAACGATCGCACCAACTTCATGCCCGCCGATGCCTATCGTCAGGACGATCGGTTCTATCTCCATGTCGATCTCCCCGGAGTCGATCCGGAGTCGATCGACGTCACGGTGGAGAAGAACACTCTCACCGTCTCCGCCGAGCGGAAGTGGGAGACCTCAGCGGACGATCAGGTCCTGCTCAACGAGCGGGCGACCGGAATGTTCTCGAGGCAGTTCTTCCTGGGTGAGAGTCTGGACACCGATGCCATCGAGGCCGGCTACGACCACGGCGTGCTCACGCTGGTGATCCCGATCGCGGACACCGCGAAGGCCCGCAAGATCGTGGTCAACTCATCGACCCCCGAGGCGATATCCGCCTGACCGACTGCATCCGCAGAGCAGAGCCCCGGCCCCCGTCAGGGAGCGGCCGGGGCTCTCGCATTTGACGGCCCGTTACGCTTCGTCCCATGAGTCAGAGAGTTTTGTCCTACAAGATGGCGCTGGCCTCCCTCGCCAGCGACGAGCGGTACTCCGAGGTCTTCCGCCACGGTCAGCTGAGCGCCGGGATCTACGCCCCACATCAGACCGATGACCAGGATGCTCATGAAGAGGACGAGTTCTATGTCGTGCTCAACGGCTCGGGCTTCTTCACCGTCGACGGCGACCGCCAGCCGTTCGGGCCTGGCGACCTCCTGTTCGTCCCCGCCGGTGTGACCCATCAGTTCGAGGACTTCACCCCGGATTTCGCGGTTTGGGCGATCTTCTGTGGCTCCGACTCTGAAGCGGGCTGACCTGCCCTAGAGTCCGCTTCGATGGCTCGCCACCGCAAGAAGATGCCGGCCTGGCTCCTCGGCCTGCTCGTCGCCGTCGCCGTATTCGCCGTCATCCTCATCCTGGCCAATGCCCTCGGATTTGGCGACGATCCTGTCCTGGAGAGTGTTGCCTTCTCCGGCTGATCGATGGTGAAGCGCCAGGACATGCCGCCCGCCGAGGTCGATCTCGATGTCGACCTGGTCGGCGCAATGATCCGCTCGCAGCGCCCCGATCTCGCCACGCTCGATGTGACCGAGCTCGCATTCGGCTGGGACAACGTCTCCTATCGGCTCGGTGACCATTGGGTGGCTCGTTTCCCGAGGAGATCGGTGGCCGTGCCATTGATCGCCAACGAGGCTCGGTGGCTGCCCCTCCTGGCTCCGCGTCTGCCACTTCCGATTCCCGCCCCCGTGTTCGTCGGGGAGCCAGGTCGCGGCTATCCCTGGCCCTGGTCGATAGCCCGGCTGATCGAGGGCGAGTCGGCGGCAGAGACAGACGATCTCGATCTCGACGGGTGTGCCACCCAGCTCGGCCAATTCCTGCGGGCGCTTCATGAGCCGGCGCCGGCGGACGCGCCCGGCAACCCCTTCCGCGGTGTCCCCCTGGCGACCAGGGACGAGACGACACGGAGCCGGCTCTCGCTGATCGATGACGACGCGCGACGTCGAGCACTCGAGACCCGATGGCACGGAGCTCTCGTCGCAGACGTCCACCCGGGGCCGTCGCTGTGGCTGCATGGAGACCTCCACCCTCACAACCTCCTCGTCGTCGGGGGTCTCTTGTCTGGCGTCGTCGACTTCGGAGATGTCACGTCGGGAGATCCGGCCGTCGACCTGGCGGCGGCGTGGAACTTCGTTCCGAGCGCCCAGGAGTCGCTCTGGGAGGCCTACGGGCGCGCCGACGATGCACTCCGGGCACGGGTCCGGGGATGGGCAATAGCGCTCGGCCTGGCGTATGTCGCAAATTCCGCCGACAACCCGACCATGGAGTCGATCGGTGAAGCGACCCTGGAGGCGGTTCTCGAGTCGGAGTGACTCAGGACTGAGGTATGGGCCGCCCATTGCAGTCGAGGCCGTCGTCCGGCCGATAGTTGGCCACGATGGTGTCGACCTCGACCCGGCCATCGGAGAAGGTGCGTTGCCGGTCGATTTCGCTGTGGGTGCATTGGTTGCGGCGGGTCACCCTCTGCTCCAACTCCTCCACGTCCACGTTCTTGGTCGAGTAGAGCGTCACGGTTATCGAGTTGTCGGTGTAGGTGGGCCAGATCAACACGGGGTAGTCGGTGCTGTTCGTGATCTGCAGGTCGGGGTTCGGGTTGGAGAGCGTGGCCTCGCGTCCAAAGGGGTAGCGGGAGAAGTAGATCGAGTGGCTCTGATAGACGTCGAGGTCGAGCCCGCCGAAGAAGGCGGCGTTGAACAGGGTGGTGATGAATTGGGAGACCCCACCACCCAGCTCCTCGGTCATATAGCCCCCCCTGATCGCACCGGCTGCGACGTACCCCTTGTCTGCGGTGCGGGGACCGACGTACTCGTTCATGGACAGGGTCTCACCGGGGATCAGGTACTTGCCTTGCATGAAATCGGCCATGGTCTGGATGTTGGTCACACGACTCTCACAACACGGGTGGTTCGTCGTGAACTCGGACACCACCTCTTTCACCTGGGAGCCATTCGCCCACGCCACGATCCGTTCGTCGTTGTCGGGTCTGGTGTCGAGGAGGTAGAACGTCTGGCCACCGTCGAGATAACTCTGGGCGGCGGCCTGCACGGACTCCTCGGAGCAACACACCGGAGCGGGCCGGCCGGGCTTGCTGACAACGACCACACCGTCGACGACCTCCAGCTCGGGGGCGACGAACTCACCGATCGGCTCGGGGAAGGCCGCTTCGACCTCCTTCTGGAAGGCGGCCATGTCCATCTCGACGGACATCACGCCGTCCTCGACGCTGGACACCAGATGGCTTCTCATCCGGCCGGGGCTCAAGCTGGCCGTGGTGTCTCCGACGACCGCGAGGAGACCGGGACGCGTCATGTCGTTTATCTGCAGCGCGACCTCACGTGCCGACTCATCCGAGATGGTGGGGGGGATGTCCATCGGGTCGGCCTGGATCTCGACGGGCCCCGCGGTCATCGGCGCCGCCTCGAGAGCCGAGATGACCTGCTCGACGTCGACACCGACTCCCGGCGTTCCCGGGATCGCATACATGTACGAGGCGTCGTCGTTGGTCAACTCGGGCTCGACGGGAGTGCGGATGATGAAGTCCTCTGCGGTGAGACGCTCGGCGGCAGCGATCTCGTCGAGGACGTAGTGATCGTCGATCGTCACAGTCTCGAAAGGCGTCTCGGCCCAAGCCAGGAACTCGTCCCAGGGCCGGTCCGCGTGGCGCGCCGTGATCACCTGTGAGACCGTGTCGTCGTAGAGGTAGTCGAATCCGATCTCCCCGGCGGTGAGGACGACACTGCTCTCGCCGAGGTCGATCGTTATCGGTGTGGACAAGAACTCCCGTTCCCGTTTCCCGACTTCGTCGGCTGCCGCGGCTGGGGTCAGGCCCGACATGTCGAGACCGGCAAACCGAACGTTGGGCGCGACCTCCTCGCCCTCGCTCGCCACGTGGGTGGTCCACGCGACGGCCGCGATGGCGAGTGGTATCAGCAGGGAGGGAAGGACCCAGAACCAACCGTTTGTGTTTTCACGGTGCCTGGCCATGACCCGAGCATGCTACGAACAACCAGGCGCAATCCGAATCATCGCGTTGGATCGCCGCAATCGAAGAGACTCGAACCGTTTCAAACCTTGACGGTGTTCTCATTGGTGCGATAGAGTGACCAGCGAGCCTTCGGGCTCCGAACCGCCCAGGGGGAGACCCCCGACGAGAAGCGGTTCTACAACTGAGATTTCCAATTGGGGACATGCTCGCGCGTGTGTTAGCATGTCCTTTCTTGCGTTACCCCCTGATCACCCACCACCTCAAGGAGGCACCCCTTGGCTTCGCGCGTGGCTGAGCGGTTTTCGTTCGGGAAGATCCCCGAAGTCCTACCGCTACCCAATCTGCTGGCTGTCCAGCATGAGTCCTTTCAGTGGTTTCTCGACGAAGGTCTCCGTGAGATCTTCGAAGAGATAAGCCCGATAGAGGACTTCACCGGCTCTCTCGCCCTCGAGCTGACCGACCATCGTTTCGGTGAGCCTCAGATGACCCTCGACGAGGCTCAGGAGCGAGACGCCAACTACGCCCAACCTCTGTTCGTCACCGCACGGTTCATGAACCGTGGCACCGGCGAGATCAAAGAGCAGCAGGTGTTCCTCGGCGACTTCCCGATCATGACCGACAAAGGCGTCTTCGTCATCAACGGCACCGAGCGCGTCATCGTCTCCCAGCTTGTCCGCTCGCCGGGTATCTACTACGACGTCACCAAGGACAAGACGTCCGACAAGCTGATCTACACGGGCAAGGTCATCCCTGGTCGTGGTGCCTGGCTCGAGTTCGACACCGACAAGAAGGACACCATCGGTGTGCGCGTGGACCGCAAGCGCCGTCAGTACGTTTCTGCATTCCTCAAGGCCCTCGGCATCGCCGAGACCGACGAGGAGATACTCGAGCTGTTCGGTCACTCCGAGTCGATCAAGAACACGATCGAGAGAGACACCAATGCGGACAAAGAGGAAGCGCTCCTCGACCTCTATCGGAAGCTTCGCCCCGGTGAGCCGACGACGGTGGAGTCGGCGCGCGGGCTCATCCAGACCCTGTTCCGCAACCCCAAGCGATACGACCTGACCCGTGTGGGCAGATACAAGATCGCTCAGAAGTTCGGTGAGGCTGCTCCCAAGGACTATCGAGCCGAGGGCCTGCAGATGCTGCGCGACGAGGACATCGTCGATGCCATCAAGTACCTCGTCGCCCTTCACGCCGGGGAGCCCACGATCGAGACACACGTCGGCAACGAGGTCTCGATATCGACCGACGACATCGATCATTTCGGTAATCGGCGGATCCGCACCGTCGGCGAGCTCGTCCAGAATCAGGTTCGCGTCGGGCTCACCCGTCTCGAGCGTGTGGTTCGCGAGCGCATGACCACCCAGGACCCCGATGCGATCACGCCGCAGAGCCTGATCAACATCCGGCCGGTCACCGCGGCGATCAAGGAGTTCTTCGGCACCAGCCAGCTCAGCCAGTTCATGGACCAGCCCAACCCCCTGGCCGGGTTGACCCACCGTCGTCGTCTCAATGCATTGGGCCCCGGTGGCCTGAGTCGTGAGCGCGCCGGCTTCGAGGTCCGCGACGTGCACCCCTCCCACTACGGGCGCATGTGCCCCATCGAGACTCCCGAGGGCCCCAATATCGGGCTCATGGGCTCACTCGCCTGTTATGCCCGGGTCAACGACTTCGGCTTCATCGAGACCCCGTACCGGAAGGTGGAAGACGGCGTGGTCACCTCCAAGGTCGACTATCTCACCGCCACCGAAGAGGAGCGGTACGTCATCGCCCAGGCCAACGCGCCGTTGAGCGAGGACGGCTCGTTCACGAACAAGCGAGTGCTGGTGCGTCGTCAGGACGAGGTCGAGTATGTGGACGCCAAGAGCGTCGACTACATGGACGTGTCGCCCAAGCAGATCGTCTCGGTCTCGACCTCCCTGATCCCGTTCCTCGAGCACGACGACGCCAACCGCGCCCTCATGGGCTCCAACATGCAGCGTCAGGCCGTGCCCCTCCTCACCGCCGAGTCGCCGCTGGTCGGCACCGGGGTGGAGGCGCGCGCGGCACAGGACTCGGGTGACATGGTCATCAGCAAAGTCGATGGCGAGGTCGTCGAGGTGACCGGTGATGAGATCGTGATCAAGGAGAAGGGTGCGAACCAGAAGCACACCTATCCACTCGACAAGTTCAAGCGATCGAACCAGGGCACCTGCATGAACCAGAAGCCGGTCGTCAAGGAGGGTGAAACCGTCAAGGTGGGCGACGTGCTCGCCGACGGCCCTTCGACCGAGGCGGGCGAGCTCGCACTCGGCCGCAACCTGCTGGTGGCCTTCATGCCCTGGCAGGGGCTCAACTTCGAGGACGCCATCATCATCAGCGAGAGGCTGGTCAAGGACGACGTTCTGACCTCGATCCACATCGAAGAGCACGAGATCGATGCCCGGGACACCAAACTCGGCGCAGAGGAGATCACCCGGGACATCCCCAACGTGCCCGAGGAGGTCCTGGCCAACCTCGACGACGAGGGGATCATCCGGGTCGGCGCCGAGGTGGGCCCCGGCGACTACCTCGTCGGCAAGGTCACGCCCAAGGGCGAGACCGAGCTGACACCCGAGGAGCGACTCCTCAGGGCGATCTTCGGCGAGAAGGCGCGTGAGGTCCGTGACACTTCGCTCAAGGTGCCACACGGCGAGGCCGGCAAGGTGATCGCAGTCAAGGTGTTCAAGCGTGAAGACGGTTTCGATCTGAGCCCGGGTGTCAACGAGCTGGTCCGGATCTACGTGGCCACACAGCGCAAGATCTCCGAAGGAGACAAGCTGGCCGGCCGACACGGCAACAAGGGCGTCATCTCCAAGGTC
Organism: Acidimicrobiia bacterium; assembly: GCA_049284615.1. Classification (GTDB taxonomy): domain Bacteria; phylum Actinomycetota; class Acidimicrobiia; order Spongiisociales; family ZC4RG35; genus JANQRA01. Next base: position 990 of record JBAPYG010000131.1, on the reverse strand, counting down.
CTCCCCGAGGAGGAGATGCCGTTCCTGGCCGACGGGACTCCGGTGGACATCATCCTCTCCCCTCTCGGTGTGCCCTCCCGAATGAATCTGGGCCAGGTGCTCGAAACTCATCTCGGATGGGCCGCTGCCCAGGGGTGGGAGCCCTTCGACGGTGCGTCGCCGGCGGCGATCGGCACCAAGCCATGGACCAAGACGGCAACCCCCGTGTTCGATGGGGCACGCGAGGACGAGATCATGCAGGTGATCTCCTCGGCGCATCCCAACCGGGACGGGAACCAACTGGTGGGCGCCGACGGCAAGGCCACGCTGTACGACGGCCGCTCCGGCGAGCCGTTCGACACCGATGTCACCGTGGGATACATCTACATGTTGAAGCTGGTCCACCTCGTGGACGAGAAGATCCACGCCAGATCGACCGGCCCCTACAGCATGATCACCCAGCAGCCGCTCGGTGGTAAGGCCCAGTTCGGTGGTCAGCGCTTTGGGGAGATGGAGGTCTGGGCTCTCGAGGCCTATGGCGCCGCCTACGCCCTCCAGGAGCTGCTCACGATCAAGTCCGACGACGTCCAGGGCCGGGTCAAGGTCTACGAGGCCATCGTCAAGGGCGACAACATCCCCGAGCCGGGTATCCCGGAGTCGTTCCGGGTCCTGGTCAAGGAGATGCAGAGCCTCGGCCTCAATGTCGAGATGCTGTCGGCCGGTGAGGAAGTCGAACTTCGTGAGCTCGAGGAAGAGACCTACCGGTCAGTCGAGACCCTTGGCATCGATCTCAGCCGTCCCGAGCGGCCCGACTCGGAATAGCGGCTTGTTGGAAAGAGTGCTGCAAGAGCTGACAGAAGATATTTCCACGGAGCGCGGGCTTCGGCGGACCGGCGCCAGCTTGGCCGGCCGATCCACCGGACGCCGCGTGAGTGAACGTGATCCCCAAAATGAGAGAAGGGCGGGCGAGAGGAGACTCTTGGCCAAAGTCCGCCGAAGCGTGACTGACAC
>JBAPYG010000130.1:0-2409 GCA_049284615.1 Acidimicrobiia bacterium | reverse complement strand
ATCTCGGAGTGAGGGGTCTTGGCAGGCGGTCGGCAGGCTCGGCGTTGATCGAGATTGACGGCATGACCCGACCCGCCGAAGCCGCCGAGGATCGAAAGGCTGGCGGGCATGCGCCAACCGCAGGTGTGCAACCGTCTGTAGGAATTGGAGGATTGGGTTCTGGTTGTTCCGTTGGTCACGGTCCGGTCCCTTCTTCTCCTTCGAGCCCCTCACGTCAGGGAAGAAGCCTCTGCGAGGCTTCTTCCCTTCGTGGCGCCAACGGGACCCACCGCTTTCGTCAAGATCCCAGCAATCGGCGGGTCGCTTCGGCCGGGTCGAGTCGTAATGGCACATGAGGAGTCAGTCTCGGTGATCCTCTAGCACCACCGTCTAACCGACACCCTCACCAAGCGTCTAACCCGCCACCTAACCGACCGTCTAACCCGCTCGATCGATGAGAGCCACTAGCTACGGATGAGAACGAATCTGAGCTGGCGGAAAGCCCTGCTCAAACGGGCGAAAACGTTGGAGCGGAGTTCCTTGGGGCGGGCCCAGGTGAGGTGGTGGGTGAGGGTGGTGGCCGACGGTTGGCCCATGAATGGCGAGACAACACTCCTCAGCCCGCAGCAGGTTGCCGAGTACCTCGGTATTCCCGTCGCCACGCTCCACCAATGGCGGTATCGCCGGGAAGGGCCACCGGGATTCCGAGTTGGACGGCACGTCAGGTACCGGCGCTCCGATGTCGACGATTGGATCGAGCGACAGTTGGAGGACTCGAACCCTCCTCGGGTCGGCTAGCGGCCTGTCACACCGACGGAGTACGTTCGGGTTCTGATGGGTTCGATCCAGCACCGAGGTGATCGCACCAAGCCGTGGCGGGCGCGGTTCAACGGGCCCGATGGGCGGCAACGCTCCAAGAGCTATGAGCGCAAGGTCGACGCCGAACGCTGGCTACGGGCCGAACGCGTCCCAGCACCGTCGGTCAGACCGAGACGCCAGCTGTTCCTCGGCGCACAGGAGGTGACGCTGTTGGCGGAGGCCTGCGAGGAACGACAAGCCGGGGCCGGCACCTTGGTCCGCTTTCTCGCCTACACCGGACTCAGGTGGGGTGAGGCTGTCGCCCTTAGCCGCTCGGACGTCAACACCTCAAAGCGGCGTGTCCGCGTACTAGGTCAGCCACCGAGGTCTCCGGCCGGCTGGGTGGGGTACGCCAAAGACCCACGAGACACGAACCGTCCTACTGCCTGCCTTCCTCGCCGATCGACTGGAGGAACACATCGACGGCCTCACCGCAGAAGATCTCGTGTTCACTGCGCCCAAAGGGGGCCCGCTCCGAAGCTCCAACTTTCGAAGGGACGTCTGGGCGAAGGCTTGCGAGGCCTCAGGGATGCCCGACGGACTCTTGGTTCATGACCTGAGGGACACTGCGGCCAGCCTGGCGATCTCGGCTGGTGCGTCGATCAAGGCTGTGCAGCGGATGCTCGGACACGCCTCGGCGAAAATGACTCTCGACACTTACGGGTCGCTCTTCGAGGAGGACCTGAAGGAGCTCGCAGAGCGTCTCGACGCCCGCTTCCGTGATTCTGATGTGGCCCCAGCGTGGCCCAGGCGGTCCGAAATCACGCATTTGCCCAGGTAGAGGGCCTTTGATGAGCTGATTTGTAATAAGCAGGTCATCGGTTCGACTCCGGTACGCGGCTCCATGAGATGCAGACCACCAAGGCAAGGGCTCGACGCTCGAGGACTCGCAGGGCACCGAAACATCCCCCGATTGTGACGGGCAGGAAGCTCGCTGAAGCTCCGCCGCACTCCATCCCATCAGAGCCAGAGGACACGTCGGATAGGTGCCCAAGTGACAACAGTCCCAAAGGGAATTCGTGGCCAGGACCTGCGCACCACATGCAGGCTCACCGAGGCGCGACACACACTCGTGCAGACAACTTTCGGATGCGTTCTGATGAGCCCGTAGGCGACCACCCACGTTGATTGCCGGAGAGGGAAACCCAGCATAAGGGGGACTCGCGAATGGTTCCCCTCCCCAGCCCAGTGCGGGCCATGCGTGAACAGCCCACACCCACCAGACAAGGTAACCCCGATCCGGGGCGGCACAAGAGTTCGAGGGCAGATGGGTAGGACAGCATCGCGCGCTGGCTACCCATCGCCCCTTTGCCCCCCGAGTCCGATTCCCCTTCGGACGGGAAGTGATTATCCATTTCGGAATACTTCAAACCTGGGTCTGCGGACCCATTCACCGCGGCGAGCCGGACCGAGCCATCAGGCCGAAAGCCTGACGGGCCTGGATCTCATCGATCCGTTTTCTCGGTCGGCGGTCAAGCGGTTCTGGATCTCATCGACCGATAGATCAGAAGAGCGATCACCGCGCCGATGATTGATCCGATGACTCCCGCTGTGCTGATATCTGCGTCTCCT
>JBAPYG010000129.1:0-6620 GCA_049284615.1 Acidimicrobiia bacterium | reverse complement strand
GACGGGAAATTCGCCGCTACCACCTACCTTTCGGATCACGGCTCTGAGGTCCTGGCCGAGTTCGCCTCTCTCCTCCAGATACCCAACGTCACCGGCTTCGTCGACGATCTCCGCGGCAACGCCATCGAGCTGGCCCACCGCTTCGAGCAGCGCGGGGCAGTCATGGAGACGATCGAGCTGGAGGGTGCGAGCCCAGTGGTGGTCGGTGAGCTGCGAGTCCCCCACCCCACGGCCACGATCGGCGTCTATGTCCATTACGACGGCCAACCCGTCGATCCCCGCAACTGGACTCATCCTCCTTTCTCGGCGCGGCTGCTCACGGGCTCGCTCCACGAAGGGGGGACGGAGCGTGAGATGCCCGGTCCCGACGAGTCGATCGATCCGGACTGGCGCATCTATGCCCGTTCGGCGTCGGATGACAAGACGCCTTTCGCCGCGATCACCGCCGCTCTCGACGCACTCGACGCTGTAGACCTCGAGCGGACCGTCGACCTCGTGTTTCTCTTCGAAGGAGAGGAGGAGTCGGGGAGCCCCAACCTCCACAAGTACATGACGGCGCTGGCCCCACGGCTCGCGGCCGATGCGTGGCTCTTGTGCGATGGGCCGGTCCATCAGAGTCGACGTTCCCAAGTCTCGTTCGGGGCACGCGGCTATTCGGGCTTCGACCTCACGGTCTACGGGCCCGAGAGAGAGCTCCACTCGGGCCACTACGGAAATTGGGTACCCAACCCTGCGTTCGAGCTCGCCGTGCTCCTGGCCGGATGCAAGGACGACCGAGGCCGGGTCCTGATCGAGGGTTTCTACGACGACACGGCGCCGATCAGCGATGCCGACCGCCGCGCCATCGAATCACTGCCACCCGTCGAGGATGCGCTACGCGATGAGCTGGGCTTCGGCGGGCCCGAGGTCGAAGACGCCTCCTATGCCGAGCGTCTCATGATCCCCAGCTTCAACGTCCGGGGGCTCCACGCCGCCGGCGTAGGCGCGGCCGCCCGGAACGTCGTGCCGGCACAGGCCACGGCTTCGGTCGACATCCGGCTGGCAGCCGGCGACGACCCCGATCGCATGATCGATCGCGTGGTCCGTCACCTCGAGAAGGCGGGCTACGAGGTGATCGATCGGGAGCCCACACCCGAGGAACGACGCGCCCACCGGAGATTGGCGCGCCTCGACCGTTCCGTCGGCTACCGAGCCGCGCGGATCCCGATGGATTCTCCACTTGCCACCACGCTGCTCGACGTCTGCAGGAGGGCCGGCAGAGAGGACGTCGTTGCATTGCCCACGTTTGGGGGATCCGTCCCCTTGTACCTTTTCGAGGATGTCCTGACGGCGCCGGTCTCGATCCTGCCCATCGCCAACCACGACAACAACCAGCACGCCCCTGACGAGAACATCCGCATCGGGAATCTCTGGTACGGGATCGAGCTGTGGGCAACACTCCTGACCACGGATTTCTCCGCGCTCTCTGCGTGACCTCTGGCTATGTGACGATGGCCCTATCATGGGCAACGTTCGTCATCGGCGCCGTGGCCGCCGGCGAAGACCCAAGAGCAGCCCCCGAATCACCCACACCGGTCGGCGCGCTCCGCTGACACGAGCATGTGAGGAGAAGGATGTCGATCAACGAGAGTTTCGAGTTGCTCGAGGCCGTCGATCCAGCCGTCGAACGTCTGCTCGCCGACCACGAGGAGCGGCGCAAGCACTGGTACTACCACGAGCACGTGCCCTGGGAGCGGGGCCGCAACTTCAAAGACGTTCCCTGGGATGTCTCGCAATGCACGATCTCCGAGGCGGCTCGGACGTCCCTGGTCCTCAACCTCCTCACCGAGGACAACCTCCCCTACTACCACTCGGCCATCGAGGCTCACGTGCCCAAGGGGTCGGCCCTGGCCCGGTGGAACCACCTGTGGACGGCCGAGGAGGGCCAACACGCCATCGCCCTGCGCAGCTATCTCATGACATCGCGCAATTGCGACCCGGTCGAGCTCGAGGACGAGCGTCTGGCCGTGATGACCACCGGGTACACACCCGATTGGAAGAACCCGGCGGAGCTGTTCGCCTACACCGCGGCCCAGGAGCTCGCCACGAGAGTGAGTCACCGGAACGCGGGAAAGATCACCGATGACCCCGCTGCGTTCGAGATCATGCGTCTCATCGCAGCCGACGAGAACCACCATTTCATCTTCTACAAAGGGGTGATGGGCGAGATGTTGCGGCAGAGCCCGTCCCTCGCCCTCAATGGCATCTATCGCACATTCGTCAACTTCGAGATGCCCGGCGCGGTCATCCCCAACTTCATGAGGAGATCGTTCGAGATCGCCAAGGCCGGCGTGTACAACCTACGGGTCCACTGTGACCGCGTGATCCAACCGCTGATTCAGCAGTGGGGTATCTCCGAGCTCAAGGGCCTCACGTCGGAAGGCAGTCATCTCCAGGAGAAGATCATGGCCCTGCCTGCCCAGCTCTCACTTCGCGCCGAGAAGTTCGAGGCCAGGTATTCTCCGGCAGTGGTATGAGTATGGAGCCCGAATCCGAGACCGATGAGGAGCGCGCCGAGCGGTATGAGCGGGAGCGCAAGGAGTCTGCCGAGCGACACGAGCGGGAGCGCAAAGCCGAGAGCGAGCGTCACGAGAAGGAACGTCGCGAAGAGCACGATCGCATGGACAAGGAGGGTCGCTAGACCCCCACTCCATCGCTACGCTGGGAAAACCTGCGTCTGATACGCTCAACTTTGGAATAACATGTGTTGCAGATCCGTTCCCTGGGTCTCAAGCATTCGAAGAGGGATTGCCAGCACATGCCAGAAACGACCCAAACCACACTCCCCGTCCTGCCACTGCACAACGGGGTGGTGTTCCCCCACATGGCGGTCACCATCCAGGTCGCCAGTGATGAGGGGAAGACCGCCCTGGCCGCGGCCGACAAGACCGGGGGTCGTCTCCTCATAGTCCCCCGTCTCCAGGGCCGTTACGCAACCGTTGGGACCATTGCCACGGTGCAGAGCGACGACGACGGCAACATCGTCGTCGCCGGTGAAAGCCGGGCCCGAGTCGGCGCCGGGTCGGTGGACGAGACCGGCGCCCTATGGGTCGAAGCCGACGAGTCGCCCGAGGTGGATCTCGCTGACGAGGCACTTGACGAGCTGGTCGCCGAGTACCGCGCCGTGGTTTCCGCCGTGCTCGAGAACCGGGGGTTGGGGCGTGTCGCCGAAAGACTCCTGGCCATGGACAACCCCTCACAGCTGGCCGACCTGGCCGTCTACTCCCCCGACTTGAGTCTCGACCAGAAAGTTCAGTTGCTCGAAGCGCTCGACATCAGGCACCGGCTCGGGCTGCTCCTCGAGTGGATGCGTGAGGTCCTCGCCGATCAAGAGCTGCGACGCAAGGTTCGCGACGACGCCAGCGAGAGCATCGAGAAGAGCCAGAAGGACTACATCCTCCGCCAACAACTCGAGGCCATCAAGAAGGAGCTCGGAGAAGACGGCGACGTCACCTCGGAGTATCGAGCGAAGCTGGCCGAGCGCGAGCTCCCCGAAGCAGCCGCCGGGGCGATCACCAAGGAGATCGATCGCTTGGAACGCATGAGTGACCAATCACCGGAGCACTCATGGATCAGGACGTGGCTCGACACCATGTTCGACATCCCCTGGGGGGAGACATCCGAAGACCGGCTCGACCTCGACGAGGCATGGGCGGTGCTCGACACCGACCACACCGGTCTGCACGATGTCAAGGAGCGGATCGTCGAGCATCTCGCAGTCCGCAAGCTCCGCCAGGAACGGGGGCTCGTCGACGACACCGGTCGCGACGGCGGGGCCATCCTGCTTCTGGTGGGGCCTCCAGGCGTCGGTAAGACGTCCCTGGGCGAGTCGGTCGCCCGCGCCCTCGGCCGCAAGTTCATCCGGGTCGCCCTCGGTGGCGTCCGGGACGAGGCCGAGATCCGCGGGCACCGGCGCACCTACGTCGGCGCCCGACCGGGCCGGGTAGCCCGCGCCCTAACCGAGGCGGGCACGATGAACCCGGTCTTCCTACTCGACGAGATGGACAAGGTGGGCAACGACTGGCGGGGAGACCCGTCTTCGGCCCTGCTCGAGGTACTCGACCCCGCCCAGAACCACACATTCCGCGATCACTACCTCGAGGTCGACCTCGACCTCAGCGAGGTCCTCTTCATCGCCACGGCCAACGTGCTCGAGACCATCCCGGGGCCACTGCTCGATCGCACCGAGATCATTCGCATCGACGGCTACACGGACCGCGAGAAAGTCGAGATCGCGCGCGACCACCTCCTCCCCCGCCAGCTCCGGGTGGCCGGTCTCGAGCCCGAGGAGCTCGAGGTGAGAGAGGATGCACTCGCCGCCATCGTCGACCGCTACACACGGGAGGCCGGCGTCCGGAATCTCGAACGCGAGCTGGGCAAGCTCACCCGCAAGGTGGCCACCTCCATCGCGGGCAAGGACGCCCCGGAAGACGTCGTGGTCGTCGACGAAGACGACGTCAAGGACTATCTGGGCAAGCCCAAGGTGTGGAAAGACGAGGCGTCCGACCGCACGGATGTGCCCGGAGTGGCCACCGGGCTCGCCGTCACCGGAGCGGGCGGAGACGTCCTGTTCATCGAGGCCACCACGATGGAGGGCGAGCGGGGTCTCACCCTCACGGGTCAACTCGGTGACGTCATGAAGGAATCGGCCCAGATTGCGCTGTCCTACGTGGAAGCGCACGCCGAAGACCTCGGAATCGACCCCGACACCATCTCCAATGGGCGTTATCACGTGCACGTGCCGGCGGGGGCAATCCCCAAGGACGGCCCCTCTGCGGGTGTGGCCATGCTGACGGCGTTGGTCTCGCTGCTGTCCGACCGGAAGGTCAAGCCCACGGTGGCCATGACGGGCGAGATCACCCTGCAGGGCAAGGTGCTCCCCATCGGCGGCGTGAAGCAAAAGGTCCTCGCCGCTCATCGCGCCGGTCTGACCGAGGTCATCGTGCCCCGGCGCAACGAGCAAGACCTCGAGGACGTTCCCGAGCAGGTCCGTGACGAGATGACTTTCCACATCGCCGACACGGCCTCCGACGTCCTGGGTTTCGCCCTCGGCTGATCATCCTCTGATGTGCGGATAGCGACCTGTGCGGTCTTCTTCCGCACATCAGATCAGAGACAGCCGTGCCTCGGTTTCCTCATCGATGATGCGTCCCGTCTCGACGAATCCGAGACCGAGGTAGAAGGGACGGGGGGACCCTTTGCCCTCGCTCCAACTCGTGTACAGGGCGGTGTCGCCACGGGCGAGACATTCCTCGATCACCAGCTGCAGCGCGCGGGTGGCGATACCGCGACGCTGGTGTCTCCTGTCGATGAGGAGTCGCCAGAGGTATGGATCGGGATGATGCTCCCCGCTCACGGCGAGCATCACGAAACCGGCCGACTCGCCGTCGGCCACGATTGCTCGCATCCAGGGGATGACAGGCGCACCATCGATCACTTCAGGGAAGAGCGCGTCGGCGAAAGAGCGGAGCATCGGCGCGACGAAGCGTTTCTGTGACTCGTGGGTGGCAAGTACGGCTACGTCCTCGAAGTTCTCCGTCGTCACCTCGACCAGCTCCACCAAGCGGGGATGTCCTCTCGGTCGGTCCCGCCACTCGTCCCGGTCGGCGCGAACCATCCCGTAGATGAGGTCATCGGACACCTCTCCGTCCTTCCAGTATGACGACCTGGTGCGGCCCTCGTAGAGGAATCCGGATCGCTCCAGGAGCATCGCCGAGGCGACGTTGGCCGGGTCGAGCATGGCCCACACCCTGGTCACGCCGATGTGGTCGAACAGATGGTCGACGAACGCGATCAGGGCCTCCGTGGCATAACCGTGTCCCCATTGCTCACGATCCAACGCATAGCCGACCTCGGCGGAGCGCCCCTTCCACGTCAGGTTGACCACCAGGTCTCCCACGATCGTCCCGTTCGGGAGACAGACCATGGCCATCCACCACTCGTCGTTCTCCGGACCTTCCATGGCAGTCACCGAATCGATGAGTGACGTGGCCCTCTCCAGGGGATACGGAAACTCCCAATCCTGAAGCCGGGCAACCTCGGGATCGTTGCGACGGGCGAACAGGCTGTCGAGGTCGTCGCTCGCCGGGGCCCGGATCACCAGACGGTCGGTGCGGATGGGCTCGAACATCGGGCGATTCAACACCGACCATCTGTAGATATGAAGCTCAATTCCGTCTGTCGTGCAGCTAACGACCCATGCGGTTGTTCACCGCACATCAGACCGTCAGAGACCGAGCTCAGCGGCGAGTGCGCGAAGACTGGACAGAGGTTGGGGGCCGAGGTCCTGGATGCAGACATGGTCGGCCCCGGCAGCGATGTGTGAATCCAGGGCGCTGGCAACCGTGTTGGCGTCACCGGTAATCACGACCTCATCGAGGAGACGATCGCTGCCAGGGGCATCGAGATCGCTCTCGGCCCACCCCTCGCGCAGCAGGCTGTTTCGATAGTTGACGAGTGACAGATAGCGGGTGGCAAAGGTGCGGGCGAGGCTCGCCGTCTGCTCCTCGTCGTCGCCGACCACCACGGTCTGCTCCGGTGCGAGCAGCACACCACGGCCGACGAGGTCCCTGGCGAATCGG
>JBAPYG010000128.1:0-1745 GCA_049284615.1 Acidimicrobiia bacterium | reverse complement strand
ACTTTGGACTCTGCCCTGGCGAATCGGGCGGACTGATGATCGGGGCATGATCTCCGCCAGCGCCGAAGCCGTCCCTCGCGGGAAGAGCCGGTTGTCGGTTCTGCTGACCGAGGTGCAATGCGTTCTCCGGACCGGTTGGATGTTGATGCGGGACCGGATCGCCCTGCCCCGTGAGGTGGTCGGTGCGCTCGTTGTGTTCGCCGACGGGAGCCGATCTGTGGTTTATCGGGAGACGGCCATGAGACACCGCCACGACGACGGATTGGTACTCATCGTGGTTGGCTTCAAGCTTCGGTTCATCGGACTCAATCGGTTGGCGCACTGGCTGTTCAGGTTCGAGTCCCTATTCAACACCCTGCTCTTCGCCGCCTATCCCGGCTTCGAGACCAAGCTGTGGCTGACCGATCGTGACACGGCGTATTACCGCGGCATATACGAGTGGCGAGGTCGCCCTGCTGGCATCGAGTACGCCGAAAACCTGAGGGTCGTACTGCGACCCTGGGTGTGCGAGGGCAGCTTCGCCTACCACGTGATCGATGGTGTCACTCGAGCGGAATACCTGGATGGCATGGCCTCGGGCGGGGGCTCTCGACCGGGGGACGAATGGTGGCGGGCGGCATCCTCATCGCAGCTGGTCGCCTGGGCCGATGAGTCTCGATAGCGATGTCCTGGTCGTGGGCGCCGGCCCGACCGGGCTGACACTGGCGCTCCAAGCGTCGCGGATGGGGGCGAAGGTCCGGGTAGTGGAGCGACGGTCGACTCCCCGAGTCTGGGCGCCGGCCCTGGCGATTCATCCTCGCACGTTGGAGACCTTGCGCTCCCTCGGAGTGGCTGATGAGCTCCTGGCGAGGGGACTCGCCCATGTCGACCTGGATATCCATGTCGATGAGACCGTGGTCTCGGGGAGCCTGGGCCGACTCAATTTGCCGGAGACCGAGTTCCCGTTCGTCTTCTTCGCGCCGCAGCCGGAGGTAGAGGCGGTGCTCGTCAGCGCCCTGGCTGCCGTTGGTGTCGAAGTCGAATGGGGCAGCGACTTCCAGGGGTGCGAGCCCGCCGAAGAGGGGATGGCCTGCCGATTGAAGCGAGACGGTGAGGTGCGAACGGTCACCACCGGCTATCTGGTGGGCTGTGATGGGTCAGACAGCACCGTCCGCCGGGATGCAGGGATCCGGTTCCGGGGGCGGAGTTATCGGGAGACGATCTCGATCGCGGACGCCAGCGCGGATCTCCAGCCCGACACTGCGCACGCCTTCCTGCGAGGGAGGGGCATCCTGTTCTTCTTCCCTCTGCCCTCCGGTCGATGGCGGATCATCGGCCCCGGGGTCGTCAACGAGACAGCAGTGGAGGTCAAGGCACTGGTTGAGCGTCACACCGGAGGTCTGGTCGGAATAGACGATGTCGACTGGGTGAGGGTGGTTCGACCTCAACACCGCCTCGCCAGCGCCTATCGCATGGGAAGGGTCTTCCTGGCGGGCGACGCTGCTCACGTGCACAGTCCGGCGGGAGCCCAGGGGATGAACACCGGCATCCAGGACGCGGCCAACCTGGGCTGGAAACTGGCGTTCGCCGCCAGAGGTGCACCCGACGACCTCCTCGATACGTATGAAGCGGAACGTCGTCCAGTAGCGAAGCATGTGGTGAGACTCACCGGCCTGGCCTTCGGCATCGAGGTGTCCGAGTTCGCACCGATGGCGTGGGGGCGACGATGGGCGGCCAAACCGATTGCATCGCTGTTGGCGCCGCAC
>JBAPYG010000127.1:0-1821 GCA_049284615.1 Acidimicrobiia bacterium | reverse complement strand
GCATCGCCTCGTCGACCGTCGCGTTGATGTTCCGCTCCGAGAAGGTGTCGGATGCAGCGGTGAGGACACCTATGTCGCGCACACCGGCGGCCACGGCATCTTCCAGCCCTCTCATGTTGGGAACCAGGCCGATGAGACGGAGCCCTCCGGTGTGGACCGCGGCAACGACCTCGGCGCCGTCCGCCATTTGCGGGACCCATTTCGGACTGACGAAAGACACGGCGTCGAAACTGGCGAGCCCGGCGGCGGCGAGATCGTCGATCAGGCGCGCCTTGGCATCGGTCGGGACGAACGCCCCCAGGGACTGCAGTCCGTCGCGCGACGAAGACTCGGTGATGGACACACGTGTCGGGAGATCTGCCACGGGTGTGACGGTAACCGCGCCCGACGCGGGTTCCCTGACTGCCGACGCCTGGACCGGCCGCTCAGGCGGTTCGTTCCAGAAAGTCCTCGAGGACCTGGTTGTACCGGGACCGGGCTTTGTCCGGGGAAGTCGCACGTCCCATGGCATTCCATGCCGGAACCCAGTTCCCGATGTCGGGCATCGGCCGACACAAACCGACGGTTTCCCAGTGGGCGAGATTGCTCAAGGGATCTCCGGTGATTTCCCGGTAGCCCTCGATGAAACGGTCCGCGACACGATCCATGCCGAGGTATCGAATGTCGAGTGAGCCGTAGGCGACATCCATGGCGCGATCGTTCGTGCTCGCCGACTCCCAGTCGACCACGGCCACCAGATCATTCGCAGACCAGAGCGTGTTGCCTGGCCAGAAGTCGGCATGGCTGAAGACCGGATCGGTCTCGATGGTTCGTTGGCCGAGCATGACCCTGCGCCTCAGCAAGTCCTCCCCGAGTGGATGCTCCAAGACAACCTCGGGGTGCTCTTGGATCCTCTCGATGTCGTAGCCGGCCTCCAACGGGAAGAGGTCGACGTCGTCACCGTCCAGTCGCACGGCATGGATCCGCGCCAGCACCCCCGCCAGCTGCTCGGCCCAGTCGAACGGGTTGGACGGAGTCAGGTCCGGTGCGCCGTCCACGTAGGAGATGAGGATCGCCTGCTCGGGGAACACGCCATCGCTATCGACCCATATCGGGGCCGGGGCCGGGATGTTCGCCCTCTGCATCAGTTCCAGCGCTCGCGTCTCCCGCTTGGCGACGTCGTATCCGGCATCGAGCGACCATTCCCCGTAGCGGCGCAAGACCAAGCGCGTGGCACCGTCGGAGAGGACGTCCATCGTGCAGCTGATCCCACCGTCGAGACGGCGGTTGTGCGTCAGCGACGATGCACCGATCGCCTCGCGAACGCGTGCCAATTGCTCTTCTGTGGGGAGAGGTGCATGTTGCATGGTTTGTGGAGCTCGAATTCCGTCAATGCGGGCCTGCCCGAATCGGACAGGCCCGCGATATACGTGGAGGTGCGGGGAGTCGAACCCCGGTCCGCTAAGCCGTCAGCGCTGGCATCTCCGAGCGCAGTCGTCAGCGAGCTTCGGACGCAGAGACTCTGACGACGAGTTTCACTGCGCCTATCCGGAGTTGGGCTTGGCCGTCCGATCCCGGAATCCCGGACGGAGCATCCCGCATTGCGACGCCCTTACCTGACCGGGCGGGAACCAGCCAGGGGGACGGGCTACTTAATTAGGCAGCCAGTGCGAAGTTATCTTCGGCACTTATTGGTTTTTCCGGTTTATTAACGGGGCCCCGGAGACCCCGGCTCGCTTCCAACGCCTCAACACTCAACGTCGAAACCGTTTCACCCCCGTTTTGTCGGGTGAACACACCATTGTACAGGCCTGATCGTGTCTTTCCCAAGACGCGGGTGGC
>JBAPYG010000126.1:0-1601 GCA_049284615.1 Acidimicrobiia bacterium | reverse complement strand
CCCTTCACCCGCTCCGTCACCCGCTACCGAACCAAGCAGTCCGGAAGGCAGCCCACGAATCGCACCGGGCAGGGATAAATTGACTTCGCTCGAAGCTCCCTCTGTGGGAAGTAAATCAGAAATTACTGAAGACCCGATGACTCCCGAGTCAGCGCCGATGAAAACGGCGTCGAGAAAGGGGCCTCGTGGCGGCGCACACAAGGTTACGAAAAAGCAAAGTGAACAATTCAAGCGCGAATCAGATCACATGCCTCCCAAATCTGTAACCGAGTTGGCCGGCATTCCAGAAGGGGACAGCCCTGCCATAAGCAAGAAATACAAAGTCCATCGCCGTGCGCGCAGCACGGGCAGCAGCCACGAAGCCCAAGATTATAGGGAAGCGCTGGCAGAGATACTGTTAGATCCAAATTACGGACTTCAAGACGCGGCCCTGGCTGATCTTCAAGCTTATGTCGAAGATGAAGGCATCGAAAATGTCGATACGGAAGCGGTTCTCCAATGGTTTGAATACATGGATGGGGAATTCCGGTGCAACCACCTCCCCGATCAGACGCCGATTTATCGGTACGGCCATCCAGCGACCACCACGAACGGTAACTAAACACAAAGAAAACACATGGGAGTTAATGTGATGCATAGAGATTATCTCGATTACCTGATCACCCGCATAGACGTGGATCAACAGCAAGCGCTGGGCGCCCGCGATTTGACCGGATTCAGCCCCGTTACGCTGAAGAAGGGCACCTATGTTTGGAGATTCGACAACCGATTTCGCAATGCAGCCGGATACCGGCTGAAAATGAAACACGCCGCTTCAGGTACGTCCGGCGCGTTTCACTTTATCGTTTTCAATGACAAGTCAGCGCTCGGTCAGCCGACGATGCACATGGAGTCGCCGCTGAAGAGTGGCAACAGCGGGACGACCAAGCAGTGGACCTTCAACAGCGATCAGGAAACCCTGTTCATCGGACTCCGCATCCCCAACGACGATACCGCCATAAACATACGGTTTACAGCGCCCCCGGGGTTTCGCGGACTGGATCCCCACTGGCTAACGGGGCCGGTCAACGCCACTGGGTCCCAGCTTCAGCCCGGCGCGCCCGGCGATATCCCGGGGTTGGTTTTCGCGCCCGGACAATCCGAACTGACCGGCGCACGGTTTCCTGCCCTTCAGATCGAACCCACCTCGACCGGCGCTGCCGGGCTAAAGGATTATTACCACCTCGACTTCACCACGACCGACACGTCGGAGATCTCCGAGCCAGCTCTCTGCATCGAAATCCTGCTTGGGTGGATCCGCAAGATAAGCCCCGGCGGCATTACCCCCTTCCTGGATCGGGCGGCCTGGGACACGGTCCATCCCGATACCGGTGACCGAGCGTATCTGGGCTACCTCGTCGAGCGGTTTACCCAGCAACCCCTCAATAAGCCGGACCTCGGCTCGCTGCCGGACCGGTTGAGCGCCATGTTCCGGATCAATTTTCACGCGCCGGACTCCTCCCGTGCCTCCCGGCTTCAGTTTCTCATCAACATCCTCCAGGAAGATCTCCACGGCCGCAACGTCTACTTCCACTCCTACCAGCAGTGGCTCAACCAACAGC
>JBAPYG010000125.1:0-23028 GCA_049284615.1 Acidimicrobiia bacterium | reverse complement strand
CAACCCGATCATCATCCGTCACGCGGTCAACACCGACGGCGACCTGGCCGGCTCCATCGGTGACCTCATGGTCGGATGGATGGCCGAGATCGGCATCGGCGTCGAGCTCGAGGCCTACGACCAGGATGCGTTGTTCGGTGTCATCGTGGACGGCACCTACGACACCTTCTACTGGGGCTGGGTGCCATTCGTGGATCCCGATCCGATGCTCTCGTACTTCACCGAGTCCGAGTTGGGCAACTGGAACGACGCCAACTGGTTCGACCCCCAGTTCGACGCGCTGTACACAGAGCAGAACCAGGAGCTCGACGAGGCACGCCGTATCGAGATCGTCCACGAGATGCTGACGATCTTCCACGACTCCGCGGTGTACATCCCGATGTGGCTCTCGCCGGACCTCCAGGCGTATCGGACCGATACGTTCGAGGGTTGGGTCAAGCAGCCAGCCGAGATCGGCCCGGTGATGTTCTCCAACTCGTCGCCGAGCTACGTGCTGTTGCAGCCCGTCGGGGCGAGTGAGCCCACCGACACCACCGCAGCCGGTGGCACGACCACTCCGGGCGACACGACCGCACCGGGCGACACCACTGCGCCGGGTGACACCACCGCCACGACCCTGCCCGCCGGGGAGGATTCCGGCGACGGTGTGCCCACCTGGGTCTGGATCGTCGGTGGTGCGGTCGTGGTGATCGGAGGGGGTGTCGCCATCGCCTCATCTCGTCGGAAGAGCGAAGACGAGCGGGAGTAGACCTGGCCTCGAGGAGGACAGCCAAAGATGGGAGAGCCCGATTCGTGGGCCGAAAGGTCCTCGGATCGGTGCTCACCCTCGTCTTCGTCCTCATCTTCAACTTCTTCTTGTTCCGCGTCGTCCAGAAGGACCCGATCGGGTCGCTCTTCCGGGGCCGGAACATCCCACAGGAGACGGTCGAGAACCTGAGGATCGCCTTCGGGCTGGATCAGCCGATCCTCACCCAGTTCTTCTACTACGTCAGGGAGACGCTCTCGGGCAACCTGGGGATCTCCTATCAGAGCCGTCAGTCGGTGTGGAACGAGATCGTGGCGGCGATACCGGCGACCGTGGCCCTCGTCGGGGTCTCGGCGGTCTTCTCCGCCGTCATCGGGACTGTGATGGGCATCGTGGCGGCCTGGAGACGCAACACGTGGAAAGACCACTTCATCACCTCGGGGACAATGGTCTTCTACTCGATGCCCGACTTCTGGCTGGGCATGCTGCTACTCGTGATGTTCGCGGTGGTACTGCCCTGGTTCCCCGTCGGCGGCATCGTCGACCCCGGGACCAATGAGACCGGGCTGGCACTGCTCCTGGACGAGCTGCATCACCTGTTCCTGCCCGCGCTCACGCTGACACTCGCGTATCTGGGGGAGTACACCCTCATCACGCGGAGCTCACTCCTCGACGTGATGGGAGAGGACTATCTGACCGTGGCCCGCGCCAAGGGTCTGCGGGACAAGGTGGTCCGTCGTCGTCACGCCGTGCCCAACGCACTGCTCCCGGTCGTGACCCTCACCGCCATCAACTTCGGGTTCGTCCTCTCCGGGGCGATCGCCGTCGAGGCAGTCTTCTCGTGGCCGGGCCTGGGCAAGGCCACGGCCGACGCGATCCGGGGCCCGGACCTGCCCATGCTCCAGGGGCTGTTCCTCGTGTTCAGCGCGGCCGTGATCTTCTTCAACCTCGTGGCCGACCTCACATACGCCTATCTCGACCCAAGGGTGGACGACTGATGGCCAATCTGGCCATGCAGCGGAGACGGGCCACCGCCGGACGCGTATGGAAGCAGTTCCGAACCTCTCGTCAGGGTGTCATCGGCCTGGTGGTCCTGGGGCTCTTCATCCTCATGGCCATCTGCGCCCCATTGCTGGCCGACGTGAGGGAGCTCAACCCCGTCTTCGCCCGGGCGCAGGGCAACCCGCAGTGGGCCCCGCCGTCTGAGTTCTGGCCTCTGGGCACCGACTACATACGACGCTCGGTTTGGGCCCAGTTCGTTTGGGGGTCGCGGGTCAGCTTGTTCGTCGGTCTCGCCGCCACCGTCCTGACCATCTTCATCGGGTCCGTGGTGGGGATCGTCTCTGGGTTCGCCGGTGGTCGTGTCGACGCGGCGATGATGCGTGTCACGGAGTGGTTCCTGGTCATCCCGTTCCTCCCCCTCGCCATAGTGCTCGCGTCGATACTGGGCAGATCGGTCTGGAACATCATCTTCGTGATCGGTGTCACCTCGTGGCCTTCCACGGCGCGGCTGGTGCGTGCCCAGGTGCTCACCGTGAAGCAGCGTCTCTTCGTCGACCGCGCCCGATCGCTGGGCGCCCGGGGACATCACATCGTCGGGCGCCACATCCTTCCCAACGTCAGCGGGTTGATCCTGGCCAACGCCACCCTGGCAGTCCCGATATCGATCCTCACCGAGACGACCCTGGCATTCCTCGGTCTCGGCGATCCCGCATCGGCATCGTGGGGCAAGACTCTGGAGGAAGCGTTCAACAACGGTGCGATGACCAGAAACGCATGGTGGTACTTCCTGCCTGCGGGTCTTGGGATCCTGGCGGTGGTGCTCGCGTTCACCCTCATCGGGCGCACTCTCGAGGAGATCGCAAATCCGCGACTGGCAGGTGAGAAGTGAGCGAGCCTCTCCTCCGCGTACGCGACCTCGAGGTCACATATCACACGTCTGGCGGGCCGGTGCCCGCGGTCCGTGGAGTCAGCTTCGATCTCGAGAAGGGCGGCTCGCTCGGCCTGGCCGGTGAGTCGGGGTGCGGGAAGTCCACGCTGGCAGGCGCCCTGCTCCGTCTGCTCCCCGAAGGGACGACGGTCGAGGGTGAGGTGTTCCTCGACGGCAAAGACGTTCTCAACCTCAACCCGGGTGGTCTCCGGGCCGTCCGCTGGACGTCCGGCGCCATCATCTTCCAGGGAGCGCTGCATGCGCTCAACCCGGTGCGAACCGTGGGCGACCAGATCGCAGAGCCCATGCTGGTCCACAAGACCGCGCGCAACCAGAAGGAGGCCAGGGCCCGGACCGAGTCGCTGCTCGGTCGTGTCGGGCTGCCCGGGGCCCGTGCCGACGCGTATCCACATCAGCTCTCAGGTGGCCAGCGCCAGCGTGTCTTGATCGCCATGGCCCTCGCCTGCGATCCTCTGCTCCTCATCGCGGACGAGCCCACGACCGCCCTGGACCTCATGGTGCAGGCGCAGGTCCTGGCCCTGCTCCAGGAGCTGAAGGACGAGCGCGATCTGACGTTGATGTTCATCACCCACGACCTCTCCGTCCTGACCTATGCGTGTCAGAAGCTGGCGGTCATGTACGCCGGACGAATCGTGGAGGAGGGCCCGGCATGGGCGGTGTTCGAGGACGGGGCACACCCGTACACGCGTGGCCTCGCCGCCGCCTTCCCCACGATCGGCGACATGAGCTCCCGGATGAAGCCGTCGGGTCTCGGCGGCGATCCCCCGACACCCGGCAATCTGCCACAGGGCTGCTCCTTCCATCCACGTTGCCCGCTTGCCCACGATGCCTGTCTGCCGGTGGAGCCGGAGCTCAGGCCTTCGGGGCCTGATCGGAGGGCCGCATGCGTGCTGGTGTGAAACCGCTCGTCGAGGTCGAAGATCTCCACGTGCACTTCGGGCAGGCCCGGGCCGTCGACGGAGCGTCTCTCCGTGTGATGCCGGGTGAGGTCCTGGCGCTCGTCGGCGAGTCCGGCTCGGGAAAGACCACGCTGGTTCGGGCCATCCAGGGTCTACAAGCGGCCACTTCGGGGACGATCAGGGTAGAGGGGAAGGTGCAGACCATCTTCCACGACCCTGCCATCCAAATGGTGTTCCAGGACCCGACCGGGGCCCTCAACCCGAGACAAACCGTCTACGACATCGTCGCCGAGGGTCTCCGCATTCGTCGTGATCGGGGAGATGAGCTCGAGCTCGTCGAACAGGCGCTCTCCCGCGCCGGTTTGCGGCCACCAGGGCGATTCCTCCGGCTGTACCCGCATGAGATCTCCGGTGGGCAGCGACAGCGTGTCGTGATCGCCGGGGCGATGGTCATGGAGCCCAGGCTCCTCCTCGCCGATGAGCCGGTGGCCAGTCTCGATGCCTCGATTCGGGGTGAGATCCTGGGTCTCATGCGAAGTCTCGTCGACGAGACGGGGCTGGCCATCCTGGCCGTCACCCACGATCTCGGTCTCGCGTGGAACATCGCCGACCGGGTGGCGGTCATGTACCTCGGCCGCATCGTCGAGACCGGCCCAACCGAGCAGATCCTCGAGGACCCGAAGCATCCCTACACCCGCGCCCTGCTGTCCGTGGTCCCCGAGACCCGTGATATGGAGCAGCAGATCTTGAAGGGAGAGATCCCCGACCTGACCCGAATGCCGTCCGGGTGCCGATTCCACCCCCGTTGCCCGCTGCTCCAGTCCGGCACCCTCTCAGAGGACTTGGCGCAGCGTTGTGTTTCCGACGACCCGGGCCCGGTCGCCCTCGACGCCGTGTCGTCGGCTGCGTGCTGGCCGGTCCTGCAGTCGGTGGGCTGACCGGAGCTCAACCGTCGAGAATCTCCCGGAGCTTTTTGGCGAAGGCGCCGGGGTCTCCGGTCTGGCCGTACTCCCCACCCAGGAACCCCCCGTGATCACTGGGGAACATGATCGGCTCGACATCGAGTCGAGTGGCGAGGGCCCGGGCGGAGCGGCTCGCCAGCTGTTCACCCGACTCCCGGCCCGCAGCGACGAAGATCTCGGTCGAAGAAGCCCGAAGACTCTCCAGGTCTGGCTCGTAGTGAGTGCAAGTGATGATGTTCTGGCCGAGCAGAGGGTCGTCACGAGATCCGTCGTCTTCGACGGGCAGGCCATATGAAGAGGGGTCGGGCCCCGGCCGATCGGCGAAGTCGGGGGCGAACGGCCCCTCGTGACCGCTGACCGCGATGAAGTGCGCCATGGCGGCGCCCCACCCGCGTTGCCGGTAGGTGTCACCAACCGCCCTGGTCGCGGCTCTCGCGGCTTCGTGGTCCGGCAACAACGAGACCAGTGGAGGCTCGTGAGCCACCAGCCTCCTCACCTGCCCGGGATGCCGGACCAGGAGGGCGAGCGCATTGACCGCGCCGCCACTGCTGGCGAAGAGGTCGACCGGTGTCGAGCCGACCGCTTCGATGACACGGCTGACGTCGTCGGCATGGGTGTCGGGATCGACCGGGCTGGTGGGGTCGTCCCTCACGCTCCGCTCACTCCCGCGCGGGTCATAGGTGACGACGGTGCGATCGTCGAAGTTCCCGGCCAGTGAGGCGAAGCCGGCCGCGGCCATCGGCGAGCCGATCATCATCAGGGTCGGCCTGTCTCCACCGTCGTTGCGTCGGACGTCATAGACGATCGTGGCTCCCGGTGCGGCGAGCGTGTGTGAGTGCTTCTCGATGGTCGAGGTTGCCATGAGTCGTCCCTCAGTCGGTGTTCGAGTACGCGATGGCTTCGGCGAGGAGGGCGTCGATCTGACCGACGGCCGACGTCAAACCCTCTTCCATGCCCATGCTGAGCAGTTGGTCCATCGCATCTGAGTTGGCGAAGTTGGTGGTGATCGACAGGAGGGTCCGGGCGTCACCGGCTTCCTCGATCCTCACCTCGACCTGCATGGTCGGGAGGTCGCTGCTACGGCTGCCGTCCGCGTTGCTGAACCCGTCGGTGAACTCGAGCCGACTCGGCGGCTCCACCTTCGTGACTTCCCAGTATCCGCGGGGCTGGTCACCTTCCGGGCCGGTCATGTGATACTCGACCCGACCCCCGGGCGTCAGGTCGTGGGTGGTGACCGTGGCCGGATAGCTGGGCGGGCCCCACCAGCGCTCCAGCTGACGCGGGTCGTCCCACAGCTGCCAGACCCGCTCCGGTGAAGCCTCGAACTCGGCGACCAAGGTCATGGTGAGTGCTTCTGCATCCTTTTGGACAGTCGTAACCGTCATGTCACGTCTCCTTCGTCTCGTTGATGATGTCTGCCATGCGCTCCACGCGGTCACGCCACAGCTCCTCGTAGTGATCGAGGAGGCGTTGCGCCTCCCGCAGGGCGGCGATGCGGGTACGCACGACCTTGCGGCGACCCACCCGATGTTTGGTGATGAGACCGGCCCGCTCCAGAACGGCGACGTGCTTTTGGATTGCGGCAAAGCTCATGGGGTAGTGGCCGGCAAGCTCGCTGATCCCCTCGTGCCCGGTCATGGCGCGACGGACGATGTCGCGTCTCGTCTGATCGGCGAGGGCGCCGAATACGTCGTCGACTTCGATCATCGTTTCCATTGATACAACCATATGGTTGTATCAATGGAATGTCAATCCCGCCTCGCGCGTTCTTCGACTCACGGCCCGGTGGCCGATCAGACCATGTAAGAGCGGCGCGGGCTCGGCTCGGTCAGGATCGCCCGGTCGGCTGCGAAGGGCGAGATGTCTTGCTCTGTGGCGCCATCGAGTGCCAGGTCGGTGAGCACCGCCCCGAGGAGCGAGGCGAACTTGAAGGCATGCCCGGCGCCCACCGCGACCAGGACCCGCTCCGAGCCGGGCACGCGGTCCACGATGAAGTCACGATCAGGGGTGAGCGTGTACAGACAGGTTCGGGCGTGGTGCACCGCGTGGTTGGCGGCGGGGAGATGACCGGCGACGAAACCCCGAATCGAGGTAGTGACATCGGCGCGCGGTTCGAACTCCCTGGTCTCGGGGTCGGTGACCAGCTCGCAGCGATCCCAGGCGACCTTGACCGCCGGCTCGCCGAAGATGGGGAATCCATAGAAGCTCGGTTCCGTCATCCAGATCCATATCGGGAACCTCTCCGGGGCGAATGCATCGGGATCGGCCGGGGTGAGGTACACGACCTGCTCCTGGGTGACCTCGAGCGGGAAGCTCACTCCGAGATGCCCGAGCACGCGATTCGTCCACGCCCCCGCGGCGATGATGAGGGTGTCGGCTTCGTGGTGGCCCTCCTCGGTGGTGACGATGACACCACTGCCCGTCTCGGTGATGGAGGTCACGCCATGCGTGGCCAGGAGAGTGGCGCCGTGGGCTTGCGCCATTCGACGGTGGGCCGAGTTGGCCACCGAGGCCATGGTGATGCCTGACTGCTCCTGGAAGAGGGCGGTGACGTTCTCGTCGAGGTGCCACTGGGGCCAGCGGTTCATCACCTCGACCGCGTCGAGCTCTTCGTAGGGAACCTCTTGGGCCGACATCGACGCCCGGTAGGCGTCCAGGCCGATGGTGGCGTCCGCCGGTGCCAGGTCGAGGCCACCGGTCCGCAAGAGAACCGCCTCCGCCGCGTCTTCCTCCAAACGCCCCCACGCTTCATATGCGCTCTTGGCCAACGCCACGTATGCGGGTGTGTGATAGGAGAGGCGGATTATCCGACTGTGGTCTTCGGAGCCGCCGTTGAGATGGCCGAGCTCGAACTGCTCGATGCCGAGGACCTCCCCGCCGATGCGACGAGCGGCCCAGTAGACGGTGGCGCTGCCGATGCCGCCCAGCCCCAGGACGATGAGCCGATGAGCCGTCACATCAGACCGTCCACATAGCGACGGATGTCCATGGAGTAGTCCTCCATCGGCGCGTAGAACCCGGTCTCGAATCGTCGTGAGCCCATGCCTCGCTGCACCTGCTCGCAAATCTTCCAATCTTGGCGATTGACCACATCCCAGAACTCGGTGGCATCGGAGGGATCGAACCCGGGTCTGGCGGTCTCGTCTGCATGGAAGAGGAAGTCGCAGACGATGGTGGTCGAGGCGGGGGCAGCAGGGAATAGGGTGAAGGCGGCGACGTGATCCGCCGAGACGCTGAGCATCAGGTTGGGATAGACCAGCTGTCCCTTGTGGCGGGTCTTCTCCTCCTCGGTCAGGCCGGGGAACGGCGCCCGGTCGGTGGTGCCTGAAAAGGTGAAGGTCCAGGCACCCTCCCGATGGGGTATGCCCGATTCCCAGTCGAGATCTGAGCCCCCTCGTCGTCGAAAGGCCGGGACCAACTCGACGAGCTCGGGGTGAACGGGGCCGCAGTGGTAGCACTCGTTGAAGTTCTCCACGATCGCCTTCCAGTTCGCTTCGACCGGATACACGATGCGCGCCGCCACCCGCAGATCGGTCAGTGGGTAGTTGGCCAGATACCCTTCACCATCCTGGAACTGGGTGGTGAGTGGCCGGGCGTGCTCGGGTCGGAGATGCACCCACAGGAACCCACCCCAGCTGTCGACGGAGACCGGGTGCAATGCCAGCTCCCCCTTCGTGAGCCCGTCCTCCTCGTCGAGGAACGGGGCCGCACGGAGTCTCCCCTCGAATGAGTAGGTCCAGGCGTGATAGGGGCATTGGACCGAGCCCTTGAAGGTCCCAGAAGGGCCGATCTCCGCCTGGGTCGGTTTGCCCGCGACGTCGGTGAGCCGGCTGCCCCGGTGGCGACAGAGATTGACGTAACCCGAAAGCTCGCCGTCACGGAGTCTCGTGACGATGATGCTCTCGCCGACCACCTCACACACGAGGTGGTCGCCCGGGTCTGGGATCTCCTCCGCTCGACCCACGCAGAACCACTGACTCTCGAAAATTCGATCGCGCTCTCTCTCGAACCACTCGCCGGCGATGTACGCCTCGCGGGGAAGGGTCTTCTCCATCGGCGGAGATTACCGGTGGACTGCTCGCGCAGTCATACGGGTGGCCCCCGCTTCCGGGTGTGGATGCGGTCGAGCGGGCTGGTCCAGCGGTGGTCGCCGTTGGTGAGCGGCTCGAACACCACGGTACGTGGTGACGGGTTATCTGATGGTGTCGACGAGGTGGGCCGAGGTCGGTGCGGCGGCGATCTATATGACTGTGTACTCGGTTTCCAAGGGGGAGCGATCACCCCGAGAATTGGCGTCGCCGGGTAGGCATGTGGCCACCTCCGCCATCGTGGCCAACTTGGCTGCCTCATATGAGGTAGTCAACCTGGCCCCGGTCTGCATGAGACGAATGACGTCGTGACCGTTCAGGCGGGTGCAAGCGACAGATGGGACCAGTCCTGCCAGATAGGGCCCCGCCGCGATGTCATCGATATCGTCGGGAAGCCTTCTGACGGTCGGGCCTGACCCAGCCGAACATATGTTTTGAGTCTGCCACAGACGAGTCGATCTCTGTCAGCCCCCTCGCCCGACGATTCTGACCGTCGGCCGATGTTTGCGGTAGGAGTTCTTGGTGACGATCTTGCCGTCGCTCACCGTCAGGAAGTCACACCCGTTCACCTCGAGACGTCCACCGTCGGGCGTGGTGGCGCTGAGTGTCCATTCCGACACCCCGTAATCGGGAGCAAGGACATGATGGCGATCACCACCCCAGTGGGCATCGGGCATGGAGTCGAGGACGTCGGCGAATGCCTGCCGGACGGCGGCACGGCCCTGGTAACGCCGGCCGAATACCTCGTCACCCCCAGACGCCTCGAAAGTGCAGTCGTCCGCGAAGAGAGTCATCAGACCCTCGAGATCATGTCGGTTCCAGGCGTCGGTGTGCCGTTCGAGGATGTTCAGCAACTCGGTCCCATGCTCCATTAACGCAACCTTTCGGCCCCAGCGCCTCGACCGAGATTACCGACGGCGAGGTGAGGCCGCGGCAACCGTCCGCGGCCATCGGACAGATGAAGGACCGGATGGACCACCAGTCCTGCTCAGACCCACACCCTGGGGATGTCGTCGCTCCAGCTTCTCCGGAACACCTCCTCGCCATCGTGGTGGGCGACCAACTCGACCGTGGTCTCGAACACCGGGCCACCGCGGATCTCGATGCTCCCTTCGGTCTTCACCGACCAACCGGGTCGCGACAACCTCACGCTCGATTCCGTGCGTAGGGCCAGGGTGGGCCGATCGTCGTCGACGGTCACTGTCCACCACTGGTCGCTGTCATAGGTGAGACTGTCTCGTTCGGGGAGATGGTCGGTGCTGCCCCGGAGACGTCGCAGGGTGTGGGCACCTTCGGACGCGGACACCTCCCACTCACTGATGTCCCGGAGGGACTCGGTCGGCGCACCCGGGAGCTGGCCGGCCATCGGGATCTCTACGAGACGGTCTTCGGCTCCCGCCGTCACCACGGGGAGCTTGAGGGCGGAATGGGTCGGGTCGACGGTGAGCGTGAACCTCTCTCTGGGTGGCCACACGATCGGGAAGTCGGCGCCGGCGAGGGAGAGCCGGACGCGCCAGCCGCGAGGGATGAGCGCAGAGGTCGCCCGGAGACGGAAGGTCAGGTCGATTGGCACGCCGGGCTCGGGCGCGATCGGTGTCGACAAGTCTTCGGGAAATGCCAGGCTCCGGCTGGCGCGGCAGATCAGGTGACCGCGCCCCTCCGGGTCGATGGCGAGCAGCCGGGCGGCCACGACGCCGACGGTCCGATCGGTGGTCAGCCTGGCCTCGAGCACCGGAGCCCCCAATATCTCCAAGGCTTGCTCGAGTGGCGGGGAGGTGAACGTCATCGAGACTGCATCGTCGTCGACGGAGTCGTTCGATCTGAAGCCACCCCGGTCCCAGAACGGGGCGTGGGAGCCGACCCATTGCGGTCCCGACCAGGTGATGGCATCGTGCTCCAACTCGTCGAGGGGCATGTCATGCACCGAGTCGTTCGACGGCCAGCCCGGCTCGGCCCGCCAGAAGCCACGCACCGTGTCGGAGTCGTAGGGCGGGGAAGCCCTCACGAACACGGTCACGGGTGCCAGATCCTCCATCACCCCATTGGCATCGCCTCTGAGATGATGACCGAACCATCGTGCCAGAAGGTCGAAATGGTCGAGGGTGGGGGAGGGGACGCCGGTGGCGGGTCGATAGTGGCCCCACGGCCCGATGATCGTCCGGGTCTCGCAGGTCAGGTGCTCGGCCAGGGCGACCATGCCGTCGACATATCCGTCGAGCCATCCTCCGATCAGCAGGGTTGGGCAATCGATCGAGGCGTAATCGGCACACGGCGACCCGTGGAGCCAGTATTCGTCCCGTCGCTGGTGGCGCAGCCACTCGAAGATCCACTGTGGCGTGTGATCGAGACGTCGCATCCACTCCTCTCGCCAGCCTTCACCGAAGACGTCGGGGTCGGGGGGGAGCGCATTGCTGGCCACCATCGCTCCCGGCCAGTCGAGCTGCTCGGCGGCATGGGCGGAGCCGCCGGTGTAGTGAACATCACAGGCGAAGCGGTCGTGGGTGGCGTGCACCGGCACGATCGTCCTCAGCTGCGGCGGTCTGAGCATCGCGGTCTGCAGCGCGCTGAACCCACCCCAGGAGACGCCCCACATCCCCAGATTGCCATCGCACCAATCCTGACTCTCCAGCCAATCGAAGACGGCGAGCGTGTCGCGTTGCTCCTCCTCGACGTACTCGTCGGCGATGATCCCGGACGATGCCCCAGTTCCTCGGACGTCGATCCGGGCCCCGGCGAAGCCACGCTCGGCCAGATACGTGTACGTCCGGTAGTCGGGAGCCATGAACTCGTCGTCCTTCCGATAGGGGATGGACTCGACCACGGTCGGGAAGGGCCCGTCACCGGGAGCGTCGGGGAGATATGTGGTCAATGCGATGCGCACGCCGTCGTCCATGGGGACGAACACGCGACGGTCGATCTTCACCGGATAGTTCACGTCGTCTCCAGGATGACTCGGGCGGCCGCTTCGCCACTCCTGATGGCCCCGTCGATGGTCCCGCTCCCGTTGATGTGCTCGCCGGCGAGGGCGATCCGGCCCCAGGGGCGCTGAAGCCCCGGTAGCAGGGCTCTCCCGCCGGGCCCGAGGGCTGAGTAGCAACCGCGGGACCACGGGTCGGCGGCCCAGTCGACCACGATTGGGGCTCCGGACAGCGGTGTCTCCGGTGCGGCCCGGGCGAGACGACTCGGGGCCTCCTCGGTGAGGACTCTGACGCCACGCTCGGTCCCGGCGAATCCGGTGATGGCTCGGCGGGGCCGGCCATCGCTCCCCGCACCCGTCCAGTACCAGGCGGGTATGCCCGGCTCTTGGCGGCGGAACATCGGTGGCTCGTCCAGCGTGGCGACGGCGACCTTGGCCGCAGTGCCCATGCCGATTCGCCCCATGGTGCGTCGGAGCTCGAAGGGCGGGTCGACGAGGAATCCGGGGGCGCGGACGATGGGAAGGGGAACCGCCACCACCACTCGGTCGGCACGATGCACCTCCGCCTCGGAGTGGGCGGCGACCCGTCCAGCCTCCTGGACGACTCTCGCCACCGGTGTCGAGGTCCTCACATCGAGTTGTGCCGCCATCGCCGTCGCCAGGCGATCGTTGCCACCGTCCACCCGCAGATACGTGTGCGCCTGGGTCAGGCCGAACTCGGCATCGAGCTCGGTCGCGGCCACCTCGGAGAGGGGGACTCCGAATGTGCCGGCGAGACGGGACTGAAGGACGGTCATCGCCGCACCTTCCTCGTCGAGGTTGGCCAGGAGGTCGTAGATCGTCATCTCCTCCAGCTCTGACGTCCCCAACGTCTCGATGAGATCGAGCAGAGACTCGGTGAGACGGCGGTGATCCTCTGATGGGATCGGCTCCGATCCGATGAGGTCCCTGGATATGAAGTCCTGGCCCGTATCGATCATCGCCAGCCCGAGATGCTCGGCCCAGGACCGAACCGCCGTCTGGGATGAGTCGATCCACTCACCGCCGAGCTCGACGACCGTTCCGTCCTCGAAGCGATGGGACCACACGCGTCCGCCGACCCGGGACCGGGCCTCGAGAACGGTGACCTCGGCACCCCGGCCCTGCAGCCTCATCCCTGCCGTCAATCCGGCCAGACCGGCACCAATCACGAGCACGCGCATCGCCGGCACGCTACCTTTCCTGAACCATGGTTCAGGAAACGATCAGATGATTCGAGAGACACCGTTCCACGCACGGACCAGCGCGGTCAACGAGACCGGCCTGTGGAGCCACTGGTCGGGCTACCTCGCCACGGACCGCTACCAGATGTCGGACAAGTTCGAGTACTTCGCCATCCGCAACTCGGCTGCAGTCATCGACACCTCCCCGCTCTACAAGTACCGCATCTACGGGAGTGATGCCGAGAGGTATCTCTCCGGGGTGCTGACCCGCGACATCCGGAAGTGCCGCCCCGGCCAAGCGCACTACACGGCCTGGTGCGACGACGACGGCTGGGTCATCGAGGACGGGGTGATCCTCCGTCTCTCCGACGATGAGTTCATGCTCACCGCAGCCGAACCCAACCTGGCCTATCTCAGTGGCCTGACGGGTGGGCTCGAGGTGGAGATCGAGGACGTGTCGGACGACTTCGGTGCCCTGGCCGTCCAGGGCCCATACGCACGGGAGATCCTCAGCCAGCTCGCTCCGGAGATGAGCGACATCGGATATTTCCATCTCACCCCGGCCAAGATCGGTGATGCCCCGGTCACGATCTCCCGCACCGGATACACCGGCGACCTGGGCTATGAGATCTGGGTGAGCGCCGATGACGCTCTCGACGTCTGGGACCGCATATTCGAGGTCGCCACGCCCTACGGGGTTATCCCCGCCGGCCAGACCGCACTGCTCATCACCCGGATCGAAGCAGGGCTCATCCTCATCGACGTCGACTTCTATTCGGCCCGATACGCCTGGAACGACGACCAGCGGGCGACGGCGCTCGAGCTCAACATGGGCTGGATGATACGCGACCTGGCCGAGGACGATCGGGCCTTCGTCGGGCGCCATGCCATCGAGCGGGAGATGGCGGAGGGCGCCTCGCGGTGGAGGACGGTCGGTGTCATGGTCGACTGGCAGCAGTGGGCCAAGGTGCACAACGATCGCGGGCTGATAACACCCAAGGACCACACCCCGGAACATGGCGGGATGATGTTGTACGACGAGAACCTCGAGCGGATCGGCTGGACCCCCAGCTTCGTGTACTCACCCATGCTCCAGCGTCACATCGGCATCGCCCGGATTCGTCCCGAGCACGCCAAACTGGGCACCAGGGTCGGGCTCGAGGTGACCATCGACCACCGCTACGAGGTCGTCGACTCGTACGTGACTCGGATGCCTTTCTACAACCCAGCGAGAAAGACGGCGTGAGATAACCATGGCTGACAAGAAGAAGTACGACGCCATCGTCGTCGGCGGTGGCCACAACGGTCTCGTCAACGGCGCCTATCTGGCCAAGGCCGGCCTGGAAACCCTCATCCTCGAGAAACGCCATCTGGTCGGTGGCGCGGCCATCACCGAGGAGCTCTACCCCGGGTTCAGCTTCACGACGTTCTCCTACGCCCTCAGCCTGTTGCGCCCCGAGATCATCCACGAGCTGGAGCTGACCAATCACGGGTTCATGCCCCTTCTGATGCCGTCGAGCTTCGCCCCGATGGAGGACGGCGACTATCTGCTCCTGGGTCAGGACAAGAACGAGAATCACCACCAGATCTCTCGCATCTCCAAGCACGACGCCGACGCCTACGACGCCTACGGCCACATGATGGAGCAGGTCGTCCACGCCATTCGCCCGCTGATGGACTCGATCCCACCCGACATCACCTCCAAGGATCCCGAGGAGAGGGCCCGCATGGCCGCCATCGGTGCGTATCTCGCAGACCTGCCGCCGCGTGTCCTCCACAACCTGGTGCGTCTCCTCACCGGGAGCGCCGCCGACATCCTGGAGGACTACTTCGAATCCGACATCATGCAGGGCTGGCTCGCCAGCTCGGGGATCATCGGGACCAAGGTCGGTCCACGGTCGCAGGGCTCGGGCCTGGTCCTCCTCTACCACTCCTTCGGTGAGCACGACTCCGCCTACGGAGCCTGGGCCTTCCACAAAGGGGGGAACGGGGGATTCACCCAGGTCCTCGCCCGGGCTGCCGAGTCGTTCGGTGCCGAGATACGACTCGAATCCGGTGTCGATCACGTCGTCACCAAGGACGGGCGCGCCCGTGGTGTCGTCCTCGAGGACGGAACCGAGCTCGAGGCCAAGACTGTGGTCAGCGCAGTCGACCCCCGTCGCACGTTCATGCAGCTGGTCGACCCGCGAGAGCTCCCCTCCGACCTCGTCGAGGACATCTCGCGGTTCAAGTTCCAGGGCACGTCGGCCAAGGTCAATTTCGCCCTCGACTCCAACCCCACCTTCCCGGGTCTCGAAGGGAGGACCGAGCAGTTCCGCGGGTTCATCAACGTTGGGCCCAGCCTCGACTACCTGGAACGGGCCTTCGACGACGCCAAATACGGGTGGTACAGCCAGCGCCCCTACATCGACGGGTGCATCCAGTCGAACGTCGACCCCGACATGGCGCCCCCAGGCAAGGCCGTGATGTCGAACTTCATCCAGTACGCCCCCTATCACCTCAAGGAAAGTGACTGGGACACCGAGCGCGACAACCTCGGCGACATCGTCCAGAACCGTCTCGAGGAGATCTTCCCGGGGTTCGGCGACCTGGTGCTCCATCGTGAAGTTGTGACACCGCTCGACATCGAGCGGACCGTTGGCCTCACCGAGGGCAACATCTTCGCCGGCGAGTTCCTCGCACCGCAGATGTTCTTCTTCCGTCCCGCGCCGGGATGGAACCAGTACCGCACCCCCATCGAGGGCTACTACCAATGCGGCTCGGGCACCCATCCTGGGGGCTGTGTCATGGGGGCCCCCGGCCGTTTCGCTTCCCAGCAGATCATCGGCGACCTCTCCAAGAAGAAGTAGGCCGATCAGCCGATGACTTCGTAGATCTCCCAGGAGCCGGGGACACCCTTGAGCTCGTGGGCACCGACCTCTGCAAACTCGAGCTGCGACCCGACGACAAGGTCGCGCACAGTTCGCGAGACATAGACTTGACCGGGGCCGGCCAGTGCTGCGATTCGGGCACCGATGTGGACCCCCATCCCGGCGATGTCGTCACCGAGCAACTCGACCTCCCCGGTGTGCACCCCGGCCCTGACGTCGATGCCCAGAGTCTCCACTGCCTGGGCTATGGCCCGGGCGGCTCGAACCGCCCGGGCGGGGCCGTCGAAGGTGGCGAAGAAGCCGTCACCGGCCGTCCCCCTCTCCTCACCCCGAAAGCGGCGCAGCTCGTTGCGGATCACGTCGTTGTGTCTCTCCAGGAGGGCCCGCCACTCGCGATCACCCAAAGCGGCGGCGCGGCGGGTCGAGTCGACGATGTCGGTGAACAGAACCGTGGCGAGGACACGCTCCGGCTGCGCCGTCTCCCGGTGCCCGGTCACGAATTCCTCGATCTCGTCGACGAGCTGGGTGGGATCGTCCGCCCAGAACAAGTGTGACGAGCCGGGCAGCTCGACCAGTCGGGCGTTGGGGATCTGGGATGCGATCCAGCGACCCTCCTCGATGTCGACGTCGGTGTCGCCCACCCGGTAGAGACAGAGGGTCGGCACCTGGATGGTGGGGAGGATCGACCTGGTGTCCATCTGCGAGTTCATCCGGAGCAGGGTTGCTGCCGCCTTCGGGCTCGCCCCCAGGCGGAAGTAGCGCGCCACCCAGTCGCGGAAGGCGGCATCGTCCCTCCGGGCGCCGAGGGTGTACTCGGGGAGCTCGGCGGGGTCTCCCCAGGTCCGCTCGGTGTGGGCCACATGCTCGAGGCGTTCGTCCTCTGTCGGGGCCCAGGGGTAGTCCTCGGAGCGGATCCTCTTGGCATAGGAGCTCACCAGGATCAGCCCGCGGGTTCTCTCGGGGAAAGTGGCGGCGAACAGCACCGAGAGGTTCCCGCCTTCGGAGTGGCCCATGATCGTCGCCCGCTCCGTGCCGGCCGCGTCCATCACGGCGCGGACGTCGTCCATTCGCTCCTCGAGTGCGGGAAGGTCATCGGCGTCGACTGCATCTGACATCCCGGTGCCTCGCTTGTCGAAGAGCACCACACGGGAGAACGTGCCCAGTCGGCGTAGGACAGAGGCGAGGACAGGATCGTCCCACATGATCTCCACGTTCGACACCCAACCCGGGACGTACACGAGATCGGGCCCATCACCGAAGACCTGATACGCGATGTTGAACCGCCCGCTCTTGGCGTACTGAGTCGTGGGCATCGGCGAAGTGTACGGGGGCGGCCCTCCGCACCCGTTCTGTGAGGGTTTTCTACCAGGCCCTGGTAGAAAACCCTCACAGAACGGTGCCCCCGGTGGGGTCGGTCAGTACTTGGCGAGCTCCTGGGCTCGTTCGACGATGCTCTCGGGGGTGGGGTAGAGGGCGTTCTCCAGCGAGCCGGCATAGGGCATCAAGGGGACGTCGGGAAGACCGTATCTCTTGACCGGGGCGTCGAGCCACTCGAACGTCTTGTCGGCGATCTGGGCGGCGATCTCGGCGCCGAAGCCGACGAACTCGTTGTCCTCGTGGACGATCAACGCCCGTGACGTCTTCTTGATCGACTGTTCGATCGTCGGCCAGTCCAGCGGTTTGATGCTGCGGAGGTCGATGATCTCGGGACTGATGCCGAGCTCTTCGAGGATGGGCACCGCCTCCATGGCGAAGTGGGCCATGGCCCCGTAGGCGATGATGGTGAGGTCCGTCCCTGCGTGTCGGATGGCGGCCCTACCCAGCGGCACCCGATGCTCTCCCTCGGGAAAAGGCCCTTTGGCCAGGCGGTAGAGCTTCTTCGGCTCCAGGAACATGACGGGGTCGGGGTCCTCGATCGCCGTGTGGAGGAGACCCTTCACGTCGGCCGGGGTCGAGGGGATCACCACTTTCAGCCCCGGCACGTGCGCGTAGAACGCCTCCACCGACTGGGAGTGATACTGGGCTCCGTGAATGCCCGCTCCGTATGGGGTTCGGATGACGATGGGCACGTTCCAACGCCCGTTCGACCGATACCTGACCCGGGCGGCCTCCGACACGATCTGGTTGAAGGCGGGATGGATGTAATCGGCGAACTGGATCTCTGGCATGACCTTGAACCCGGTCGCCGACATCCCGATGGCACAACCGACGATCGACGACTCGGCGATGGGGGTGTTGAAGCATCGCTCGGCGCCGAAGACATCGGTGAGGCCCTCGGTCGCCTTGAACACGCCCCCTTTGCGTCGGGCGACGTCCTCGCCGAAGAGAACCGTGTCTTCGTGCTCTTCGAAGATCTCGTGCAGAGTCCGGTTGATCGCGGTGATCAGGTTGACGGTCTCGCCGGCGGGCTCCGGCTCCGGGGCGGTCACGGCCGGCCCCGGCTCGATGCTCTTGGCGTAGACGTGAGATGTCGGCTCGTCGGGATTGGCGGCGGCTTCGGCCTTCTCGACCGCCGTGGCCAGGAGGTCGACCACCTCGGCGTCGATGGCCTCCTCATGCGCCTCGGTGAGCAGTCGACTCTCGATCAGATACTGCTTGAGACGACCGAGGGGGTCCTTCTTCCGCCACCGCTCCACTTCCTCGCGGCTGCGGTAGAGCGTGTCGTTGTCGTCGGACGTGTGTGCGTAGTAGCGGTAGGTCTCGGCTTCGATGATGGTCGGTCCCGCACCGGAGCGGGCCCGACTCACCGCTTCCTGCATGGTTGCCAACACGGCGAAAGGGTCGTTTCCGTCGATGAGGTGCCCGGCGAACCCGTAGCCCCGGGCGCGCTCGGCGATCGATCCGGCCACCTCTTCCTCGCTGGGGACCGAGATGGCGTACTGGTTGTTCTCGATGACACAGATCAATGGGAGGTCGTGGATGCCGGCCCAGTTCATCGCCTCGTGCCAGTCGCCCTCCGAGGTCGCGCCTTCGCCTCCGTAGACGACCGCCACGGCCCCCTGGCCCTTGAGCTTGAGCCCGTGCGCCACTCCCGCGGCGTGGGGGAACTGGGTGCCGATGACCGACGACTGCGTGAACACATTCCGGTTCGGCTCGGACCAATGGCTGGGCAGCTGGCGACCACCGGAGAAGGGGTCGTCCTTCTTGGCGAAGACGGCGAGGAATATCTCGAGCGGGGTGAACCCCCAGCCCAGGGCGACACCCATGTCCCGGTAGTAGGGGAGAACCCAGTCTCGCTGGGTGTCGAGCGCGAACGTCGAGGCGACCTGGACCCCCTCGTGCCCGGATGACCCCAGGACGAAGGCGGCGCGCCCTTGGCGCTGCAATGCGAACATGCGGTCGTCGATGCGTCTCGTGATCAGCATCAGCCGATACATCTCGATGACCTGCTCCTCGCTGAGACCAAGGCTCCGGTGATCGATGTTCGAGCTCATCATGGTCAGTTCCGATCGTCGCCGCTTCGCCGGAACCGTCTCAAGTCGCCGATGTCCCTGATCCTCTCGTCGGCGACCATGACGGCCGCCTGGTTCGGGGTCATGTCGTGGCTCTCCGCCTTCTCCAGGATCCTCAGGGTCGCGTCATAGATCCCATCCACACGATGCAACACCCTCGTGCGCGAGTAGCCGGTCAGCTCGTCGTAGACGTTGATCAGCCCGCCGGCATTCACCACGAAATCCGGTGCGTAGAGGATGTCGCGATCGGCGAGGCGGTCTGCGTCCTCATCGGTGGCGAGCTGGTTGTTGGCGCTGCCCACGATGGCCTCGCAATTCAGCTTCGGGATCGTCTCCTCGTTCAGGCTCGCGCCCAGGGCGCATGGGGAGAAGATGTCGCAATCCACCGAGTAGATCTCGCCCTGGTCGACGGGTTTCACATCGAATAGCTCGACGGCGGAGTCGATGGCCGGCTCGTAGGCGTCGGTGACGATCACCTCCGCCCGCGATTCGATGAGGAGTTGGACGAACGCCGAGCCCACCTTGCCCACGCCCTGGACCGCGAATCGTCTCCCGGCGAGATCGGGATCTCCCCAGAGTCTCTGAGCCACCGCCCGCGCCGCGGCGAGCAGCCCGCGCGCAGTGACGGGCGACGGATCCCCGGCTCCGCCCAGGGCCACCGAGTTCCCCAGGGCCCAGCGTGTCTCACGGCGAACCATGTCCATGTCTGCCGTCGTCGTGCCGACGTCCTCGGCCGTGATGTACCGCCCCTGGAGCGAGTCGACGATGCGCCCATATGCGCGGAAGAGCCGTTCCGACTTCATGGCCCTCGGGTCGCCGATGATCACCGCTTTCCCGCCACCGAGGTCGAGCCCCGTCACGGCGGCCTTGTAGGTCATTCCCTTCGACAGGCGGAGGACGTCCTCGAGAGCGTCCTCCTCGGTTTCGTACGGAAAAAAGCGAGTCCCGCCGAGAGCGGGACCGAGTGCAGTGCTGTGTATGGCGATTATCGCCCTGAGGCCAGATACCTTGTCGTAGCCGTAGAGGACCTGTTCGTGCCCCTCGCGGGCTACGGCGTCGAATACACCCAAGGTTCTGACCTCCTCAAATCTCGAACGGGGTGGGCACCGATCTTACTTGTGGAGCGCACCTTGCGCCCCAGCCCCATGAGGCTGCGCATGTGCAAGGATGTGATGGTGACCAAATCGTCATATCTGCGCGTGTACGCCCCGGAAGTCTCGGGATCCAGCGACCCGGTGCCGGGCTTCGTGAGAACCTACGGTCTGCTCTCGGAGGCGGAGGGCGACACCCACTGGACTGTCGAATGGCGGGGAAGAAGACTGGTTTGCCCCCGCAACCTCCGTCTGCGCGTGCTCGAGTCGACCGTGGCGTTCGCCAACGCATTTCGGGGTCTCGGATCGGGGCTCATCCCCGAGGGCGCGGCCCGGGCGGCCGATCGCGAGTTGAAGGACTATCACCGCACCCACCCCGAACATCGGTCACACATCCTGACGTCGGCCTGGCATGTGCCGGTTCGCTGGTTCGCTGCCTTCGACCCGTCGGAGAAGCAGGTCTATGAGACCGAGACCGGTCCCAGACTCAGGTATCGCACCGATATCACCCTCGCCCGGGAGCGAATTCGGGATGCCTACGGCATCCTCACCAAGTTGACGGTGTTCCAGGCGCCTGCCCAGGAGCTGGGTCAGGTGCTCGAATGGCTCGAGCCCTTCCCCGACGACTCCATGCTCGAGCTCGACTACGGCGAGGTCTCCGAGTTGTTCGACTCACAGGAGCTCATCTTCGACGACTCCTGTGAGCAGGTCGCCGAGTCGCTCGAGGCTCTCGCCGCCGGTGACATGATGCGTGCCGGTGAGTGCTACGGGCGTGTGGTCACACGCTGGGCACCGGCATTCGCGGTGACGTTCAGCAACTAGATGGGCTGCCGCCGATAGGACATCCTCGCCCCGTCGTCAGACGGTCATTTCTCACCGTCGCAATGGTGGGTTGGCTCCTCCGCCACCGCACGCCGGTCGGTCGTGTTTGTCGCCGCAGCGCGTCGGGAAGAATTTTCTCGAAAACCGGGAACCGGTGGCGATTGGCCGACGTCTCAACTTTGTGAACAGATGCACAAGCGCATCGGAAAGTTCATTCCAAATTTGCGACCATGTGACGACCTTCGGTTGATCACGGAGCGGAGACCTCCTCGCCACTTCCCCGAGTGGCATCCCCTTCTCCTCACATCTCCGCTCCAGTCGCAAACATCATTGCGGGGGTCCCGGATCCCACCAGTCCGGGGCCCCGCAATGGCCTCCTCGTTCTGACACCGTTGCCGCGTTGTGTCACCATCGATCGCCCAATGAGTGTCCTCCCCCGGAACCTCCTCCCCGACAACTCCACGATCGACGACGCCGGTCGTCTCTCGGTCGGTGGCTGCGACCTGATCGATCTGGCGGCCGAGTTCGGGACTCCACTCTTCGTGTACGACGAGGATCACATCAGGGCGCGGTGCCGTGAGGCGGTGGCCGCGTTCCCCGATGGCGTCGCCTACGCCACCAAAGCCTTCCTGTGCACGGCCATGGCCCGTCTCGCCCACGAGGAGGGTATGGACCTCGACGTCTCGACCGGGGGTGAGCTCCACATCGCGCTGACGGCCGGCGTGCCCGCCGAGCGTCTCGTCTTTCACGGCAACAACAAGTCGCTTCGCGAGTTGACGGCGTGCGTGGAAGCCGGGGTGGGCCTGATCGTGATCGATTCATTGGGCGAGATCGATAAACTGCGGGCTGTCATCGACGGCATCGGCGGTTCCGCACGCGTGATGGTGCGGGTCAACCCGGGCGTCGAGGCCCACACCCACGACTTCCTCCAGACCGGGGCCACCGACTCCAAGTTCGGCATCAGCATCGAGGGAGGCGCCGCCCATCGCGCCGTCGAGCGCGTGCGCCAGATACCCGGTCTGCAGCTCGTCGGGATCCACGCCCATGTCGGGAGTCAGGTGTTCGATGTGTCCTCGTTCTCCAAGGCGATCGAGGTCTTGGCCTCCTTCGTGGAGGACACCGGCGCAGGGGCCTTGTCGATCGGGGGCGGTCTCGGCGTCCCCTACGTCGAAGGTGAGGCCGCCCCGAGCATCACGGAGTGGGGTCGCAGCATCGCCGAGGCGGTCGCGACGACGGGGCTGGACGTTCCGGTTCATGCCGAGCCGGGTCGTTCCATCGTCGCCCGGTCGGCGGTGACGCTCTACACGGTCGGGACCATCAAGCAGATCCCCGGTGTGCGCACCTACGTGTCCGTGGACGGTGGCATGAGTGACAACCCACGTCCCGTCCTCTATGGGAGCGGCTACGAGGTGTTCATGGTGCGCGCGACCGGCGCCGACCGTGACCGGGAGATCAGGCTGGTCGGGAAGCACTGTGAGTCGGGAGACGTGATCGTCTGGAAGGGCCGGGTTCCCTCCGATCTCGAGTTGGGCGACATCCTGGCCACACCGGTCACCGGGGCGTACGGGCACTCCATGGGCTCCAACTACAACATGGTCCTGCGACCGCCCGTCGTGTTCGCCTCCGGGGGTGAGGCCAGGATGGTGGTCCGAAGAGAGACCTACGACGACCTGCTTGCCCGCGACATCGGCTGATCGCAGGTAACGAAGGCGCGTATCGTCCTCCGATGCCCTGGATCGACGCCCCTCACGAGGACGACTGGGACGGAGAACTGGCCCCACTCCGTGACGAGGTGATCGACCCGGTCCACGGTCGTGTCGATTGGATCATGCGGATTCATGCTCTCGACGCCGGCAGCCTCGATGCCCACAGGGTCCTGTATCGACAGGCCATGAAGGGCACGGCGACGCTGCGCAAGGTCGACCGGGAGATGATCGCGATCGTCGTCTCCCGGGTGAACGACTGTCATTATTGAGTGGCTCATCACCGGCGCGGTCTGCGTCGGCTGCTTCGGGACGACGACCTCGCC
>JBAPYG010000124.1:0-4438 GCA_049284615.1 Acidimicrobiia bacterium | reverse complement strand
GCGTGAGGCCCTGCGCACCGACGTCCCGGTGGGTTTGGAGTACGGCACCGAACTCGACAGAGGGCGTGAGGTTCTGCACGCTGTCATCGAGGACATCGATAGGATCCGTGCCGAGCCCCCGGCTCAGGTCTCGTCGTCGGGTTCGGCGAGTCGTCCATCGAGCTGATGGTGCGCTTCTGACACGAGCCGAGCCAGGTCACGGGGAACACCCTCACCGACGTGGTCTGCCGCGCCATCGACGCGGCCTGCCGTGAGTCGGGCATGGTGATCGTCATCCCACAGCTCGTCGTCTGGGCCCAAGACTCGCCGGAGTAGACCTGGCGAAATCGACCTGGCGGTGGCCAAGCCAGACCCGCTCTAGGTCGAAATGTGTTGCCGGTGCCTCATCGCTGCGGCCGCCATCATCTGGCGCGCATACTCGGCGGCCATCTCGCCTGGGAGCCGTCCTCGGGACGAATGGTCCAAGGCGAAGAGGGTGGCGGCGACAGCGTCGACAGTCTCCGGGGAGATTCTCTGCGCATGCTCGAAGAGATCTGCACCGAGCGCGCGAGCTTCGGCGGTCAACTGGGCTGCTTCGAATTCAGCGCCTAGCGCAGACGACAACCAATGCTCCCTCTTCGACCCGCCGAAGATAGAACACGCCATGACGGTCATGCCGAGATCGCGAAACTTCTCCGCCCGGCTCCGGAATACCGTCGAGGAAGCGATTGGTCGCTCCCGTTTGTCACCGAGCGACACGAGCATCAGGGGCGCGCCAGGCCTGATTCTGTCAACGTCTCGGGTCAGCCGGAGCCGAGCAACCGATCGATCACCGCCGGCTGTGCGAACCCCTTCAACTCCACCATCCGCCCCGAATCGAATTCGTAACCCTGCTCGGTGCCCATGCCGCTGACCACCTCGGACTCATGGATCTGTTGCGGTCCCCCCACCGCGCAGATCCGGTTGGCCAGGGTCACCGCAGAGCCGAAGACTCGTTGTTGTGGTCGACTGGCTCACCGGCGGCGACGACACCGATGCGGACATCCGGGTCGGAACGCACCTCGAACGAGTCCCGGACATCGAGCGACCACCCCAGACCTTGTCCACATCTTTCGAACACGACCATGAGCCGTCACCGGTGTGCTTGACCTCGGGACCCTTCCAACGGATGAGTGCCTCGCGAATGACCAGGTCGTGTTCTGTGAGGAGGACCATGTACTCGGATTGGCCGAGCCTGTCGAGGAGTTTCAGCCGCCCGACCCCTGCCTGGTAGGGGCGGAGTTCCCTGCCCGAATAGCCCTGCATTTGCTCCTGCTTGCTCACGCCCTGGGGGTCATCTGCCTACGCAGGCATCCTGATGAGAGATGTGAATAGGCAGGCCCCACACTGACTCCTAGACTCCCATGAGAGGCGAGTCGGAACCCGATCACTCTCGGACCGACTCAACCAACCACGGCTCCGTGCCTCGCGACCGTTGCAGCTTCGGCGAGGAGTCCGACAATGTCTCGTTATCGATCGCTCATCTTGGCGGCGACGCTTTTGGTCGCATCTGCGTGCAGCTCAGGTGGTTCAACTAACACGACCCTTGAATCAACAACGCCCGCAACGGAGTCAGCGACCATTGTCATCAGCGACTTCACCTTCCAGGGTGTGCCCGGTGGCCAAGTCCCGGTGGGCACGAGCGTCACTGTTACGAACAACGACTCGACGATCCACACGTGGACGTCGGACGACGGTCTCTGGGACAGCAATCGCCTGGACGAAGGGGCGACCTTCAGTCACACGTTCGACGAGGCAGGTACCTACTCGTACCACTGCGAAATCCACTCCTCGATGAAGGGCACCATCACGGTCGAGGGCTGAGGTGTCCACCGATTTTGTCGGTGGACCG
The DNA here is from genome assembly GCA_049284615.1 of Acidimicrobiia bacterium. Classification (GTDB taxonomy): domain Bacteria; phylum Actinomycetota; class Acidimicrobiia; order Spongiisociales; family ZC4RG35; genus JANQRA01. The sequence goes on along the minus strand of JBAPYG010000124.1, from coordinate 2,568 downwards.
GCGCCGGCACCGGTCGCCGGAGCGCCCCTGAACGCGTGTGACTGTGCGAAGTAGCGAGGTAGAGCCGAGACTTCTCGCCTCTTTCAGGCCAGGTTGGCGCTCGCTCCCAATTGGCCGACCAACAATTGCAGGGCCGGGTTGTTGATGTCGGCAGCGATTGTCGGTGCGGCGGCCGCATCCGAGGCAGCGTCGAGGGCTGCACCATGGACCAATGCCCGGACCATCAGCTCCCGCATGCCCGAATCGTCAGGTACTTGAACTCTCGTCGACCGGAACAAGCAGTTTTCTCTTCGCATCCACGAGGACGGAAGTGCAAATGACCTCCAACGACAGGTCACCGAACTCCTCAGGGATGTCGAATAAGTCGACTGACTGACCATCACCAGCAACGGGTCGCGGATATGGATCGCCTTCCGCAGGAACCTCAATGGCAGCCACTATCACGCCAGAGGCGTCGTGTACAGCCTCGATTCTCATGAGCCCTCGACCTTGATCACGTTGAACATCAAAAGGCCACCTGTATCAGACCTGTCGTATGGCGCGACACGCACCTGGAAATGCTGGACGGTGTTGTAATCATTGTCCGTTGTGCACCACTCGCGGACCACCTCAACCAACATGTTCAGCTGCTTGGGACGCACCGAAAAACTCCAGTAGTGATCACCGTCACCGAATCCCTCCCACTTCCATCCCTGCGTACCAACCGCTTGATAGGGCGAGTAGGTCGACCACCAATGTCCGACTGATGCCATCGACGAATCGTAGTCCTAGCTGCCAACCCACGAAGCAGCATCAGGGCTGGCGCCGAGCGTCCACCCTCGCGTAACGCAGCCCGAGGATTCCTAGAGCGTTGAACGGTGTTGCCTTAAGGCCTGGTCCTGAGTTCCACCTGGACCTGGCAGTTGATTGAGTTCGCGCAGTGGGTATCTGAAGCCTTCATTCACGAGAACGGCGTGGGGTCTGACTGAACTCGGAGCCACAACGACGACGTAGTAACCGAGTTGCTCGCTTCCGGCCGAAGGGACTCTGAGCACCTGACTCGATACAAATGGAAAAACATTCGATGCGACGATTCCTTCGAGCCTCAGAGCCTCCTGTTCGGACAGCGACACGGGGTTCAGCTCCGCCGCGTGTCCATCATGTTCCCTAACGCCAATTATCAGCAGTCCGCCGTTCGCGTTCGCCAGGGCGGCAACATCGGTGGCTAAATCGCGGCGGTCCTTGTCGGAACCGCCATAAAGCTCCCGTTTGAAGTCGAGGTCCGCGGCTTCCTCGGCATCAGACTCGACGGCATGTCGAGATCGTGTTCCGAAAGCCCCTCGATCTGGGCTCCGAAAATCGCCTCGACTCGAGGAAATCGAATCATGCGCGAGCAGTGGCTGTGTCCACGAGTGTCCACATAGTTGCACTATGACGGCCGATGCCAACACATCTCCCGTTATCAATCGAGTGAACTAGCACGGACAGATAAGCCCCAGGTTTCCAACGAATTCTGCGGAGACCAGGGGTCTTGTCTTGTGGGCGTTGACGGACTCGAACCGCCGACCCCTGCCTTGTAAGGGCAGTGCTCTAGCCAACTGAGCTAAACGCCCGGGGGTGTGTCGAGATTCTATGGCTGGCACTGGACGAGACCACATCTCAGGCGCGAGAAAGACCGGTCCTATGACCCCGCGCGTGCCCTGCATCGAGTGTCAGATCGGCTTCGAGGATGGGTCGCTGAACCCATCAAGCTCTCTGTGGATAAGTGCCGATTGAGATGTTGACAAATCCCCAAGTGCGGGCAGTCGGCTCCCTACGCTGACGCCGGCGGTATGAGGGCATGAGCAAGAGTTCAATCGAAAGAGAAGTCAGCGACGAGGCCATCAGGCAGTACCTGGATGGCATCGGCACATACGACCTCCTCACCGCCGAGGACGAGGTTCGCCTCGCCAAGGCAATCGAGACCGGACGCAAGGCCGACCTGGCCCTCGAAAACGAGAAGGACCCGGCGAAACGTCGCAAGCTCCATCTCATGGTCCGTGCCGGAGAAGAGGCCCGTCAGACGTTCATACGGGCCAACCTTCGTCTTGTCGTTTCCATAGCCAAGCGGTACAGCCGAGCCCGACTCCCGTTCCTCGACTTGGTCCAAGAAGGCAACCTGGGTCTGATTCGGGCAGTTGAGAAATTCGAGTACCGGAAAGGCTTCAAGTTCTCCACCTACGCAACCTGGTGGATCCGCCAAGCCATCACCAGGGCCATTGCCGACAAGAGCCGCACCATCAGGGTTCCGGTCCACATGATGGACACCATCAACCAGATGCAGACTGCGGAGAGCAACCTCACGAAGCGATGGGGGCGCAAGCCGACCGACGAGGAGCTGTCGGAGGAGTCCGGGCTCACGGTCGAGAAGATCATCGCTGCCCGCAAGGTCGCCCCCGAGCCGGTCTCGATCTTCGAGCCGGTGGGTGACGACAACACGATGCTCGGTGACTTCATCGAAGACGTCGAGGCCACCGCCCCCTTCGAGCTGATCGCCTCCAAGCTCAACATCGAACAGCTTCGACACGTGCTCAACCGTCTCAACGAGCG
>JBAPYG010000123.1:0-8162 GCA_049284615.1 Acidimicrobiia bacterium | reverse complement strand
GCGCCCACGATGCCGTGGACGCCCGGATGCTCCCCAAGGACGAGAGCGATCTCGCCGATGTCATGGAGTCGGCGACGGTGTTCGGGCGGGTCTCGCCCCAGCAGAAGCGGGCCATGGTCCGCGCCCTCCAGTCGCGTGGTCACGTTGTGGCCATGACAGGCGACGGGGTGAACGACGTGCTCGCCCTGAAAGAGTCGGACATCGGGGTGGCAATCGGGAGTGGCGCACCGGCTTCCCGGGCGGTGGCCCAGCTCGTGCTGATCGATGGCGAGTTCGCCACACTTCCAGACATCGTGGGCGAAGGGCGACGGGTCACCTCGAACATCGAGCGTGTCGCCAACCTCTTCATCACGAGCACCGTGTATGCGTTGGGTCTCTCGCTCGCCATCGTGTTGTCGTCGCTGCCGTTCCCCTTCCTGGCTCGACACCTCACCCTCGTGGGGAGTCTCACGGTCGGGATCCCCGCTTTCTTCCTGGCTCTGGCCCCATCCCGCCGACGGGCCCGTCCCGGTTTCCTCGGCCGTGTCCTCAGATTCGCCATCCCGACGGGCATCGTGGCCACGTTGGCCACATTCGCCGGGTACTGGCTGGCGGACCTGGAGGGCTCGACGGTCGCCGAGTCGCGCACCACCGCCACCCTGATCCTCGCCGCGGTGGGGCTCTTTGCATTGGCGATCGTCAGCCGCCCACTGGTGCCCTGGAAGAAGGGGCTGATCGCGGCCATGTCCGGGCTGCTCTTCCTGTCGATGGCGATTCCTGCGCTTCGTGACTTCTTCGCCCTCGACCTTCCCCGGGCGGTGGTGCTGCTATCGGCAGTCGGGATCGTGGCGATCACCGGTGTCCTGATGGTGTTCGCCCTGCGTGCGGTGGGCTGGGCCCGACTCGTTCCCGAGTTGCTGAGAGACGTCCCTTCATCGGAGCCCAACCCTTGGGAGGCGGTGAAACGCAAGGTTGTCGACCGTTCCGGCTGGTACCGGTCGTTCCCCTCCACAACCGAGATGCAGCCGGTACAGGACGAGCCGCCAGGCCTTCTCGAGCCTGACGACCAGAGCCCTAGAGGGGACGTGCCCTAGTCGAGGGACCCCAGGATTCGACCCCAGACCCGGGAGGGGGCAGGAGAGTCCGGGATCAGAGCCGCGATCGTCTCCATCAGCGAAGGCAGTTGCACCGAACACCGGGCGCACTTCTCGAGATGGTCGTCGAACGTCTCCAGGTCGTCGCCCTGCAGAGCGCCTATCGCATAGAGCTCCGCCAGGTCGTGCGGTGCCCTGGCCCGGTTCATGAGGCGACCCCCGCCAGTGAGACACTCAGCTTGCGCATGCCACTGCGGATCCGACTCTTGACGGTGCCTTCCGGCGCGCCGAGTCGCGATGCGACTTCGACGTAGCTGAGGCCTCCGAAGTAGGCGAGGGTTATGGCCTCCCTCTCGCCCTCATTCAGATCTTCCAGCGCCGATCGGACCGAATCGGACAACGCCAGGGCCCACACCTCGTCGTCTATCGAAGGGGCCACGTCTCGTGGCACCTTTTCCTCGCGTTTGAACCGAGCTTCTTCAGAGCGCACGGTGTCGACGGCGCGCCGATGGCCAAGGGTGATCAGGAAGGTCCGGAGGCTCCCACGGTTGGGGTCGAACTTGCCCGGAGCGTTCCAGAAGCTAACGAACACCTCCTGGACGACGTCTTCGGCCAGGGTCTCGTTGCGCAGGACCCGAAGCGCCATCGACTCGATCGCCCCGCCATATCGGTTGAACACCGTTTCGAGTGCGTCACGGTCGCCATCGATGATGCGTGCGACGAGGGCGGCGTCGGACGCATTCGATCCATTAGTGGTCGTGGGGGTCACGTCCCACAAGGCTACGCGGCCCGAGACGGTGTGCTGCTGCGAGCACTAGCCTCGCCGATGTCCCCACTGGCGAGGAGTGATGGCCGCACCCGAATTTCCAGAGATAGAGCTGGCGCTCGTTTCCACCGCCATGGCGGGCGATGCGGGGGGCCTGTATCGCATCGCGTCAGGCCTGATGGACGAGGGGGTCCCCTTCGACGCCCTTCTCTTCGACTACCTCATGGAGACCGAGCGATCTGTTGGCCAGCGCTGGGCCCAGGCCGACTATCTCGTCGCGGAAGAGCACGCCATCACCGCGGCGATCGAGACCGTCATCTCCCTGTTGACAGGGATGTTGGACCAACCGAAGGACTCCCCGTTGGTGATCGTCGCCACGGCCGAAGGTGACGACCACTCGCTCCCGGCGCGGGCCGTGGCAGCCCACTTGCTCTACCTGGGGTACCGGACCAACTTCCTCGGGGCCAACGTCCCTGCCGCGGACCTCCGCGACTTCCTCGAGATAGAGCCACCGGTTGCGCTGGTGTTGTCGGTGGCCATGACCTCTCACCTCCTCGGTGCCCGATCGGACATCGGCGCCGCTCACGAGGTGGGAGTTCCCGTTCTGGTGGGTGGCAAGGCGTTTGGTGACGGGGGCAGGTGGGCCCCCAGCATCGGCGCAGATGCATGGGTGGCGAACCTCCGCGACGTGGCCGGAACCGTTCAGCGATGGGCGGACGACGGGGCGCCGGCTCTGGGAACGGCTGCCGAAATCCAACCCGAGCTGGCGCAGATGCTCGAGCGTCGGCAGGCGATTCTCGCTCGGGCGGCACAGGAGCTGGGGGCCGCTGCCTGGCCGAGGATGAGAGACGAAGCGGGGCTGCTCCTGTCGGCTGTGGAGGTGGCCCTGCTCACCGGTGACGATCAGATCGTGGCCGACATGCTCGATTGGCAGGAAGCCTCGCTCACCTCACACGACCTCGACCCTTCGACGGTGCGCGATGCGGTCGCTACGGCCCTCGGCCAATTCTCGGAAGAGGGTCGAGCCGCTCTGTCTCGGGCGCAGACCGGCCACTAGGTCGACCCGATCATCAGACGCGGTCGGAGAGCCCGAGGGCTGCGGGGGGCGCGGCGACATCGTGCGACCTCTGTTCCGCAGCCTCGACTATCCGGGACGCCATCCGTCCGAAGATGGCGAGGTGGAACGGGAGCATCGTCCACCAGTAGAGCCTGCCGAGCAGACCGCGGGGGCGAAACAGAGCGGTCTGTGTCAACTCGGACCCCTCCGAGGTCGCTTCGACCTCGAAGGAGAGCCACGCGTCTCCCGGCGTCTTCATCTCGGCGAACAACTTCAGCCCCCGGCCCGGCTCAACGTCGACCACACGCCAGAAATCCAGAGCCTCACCGGTGCGCAGCTGCTCGGGATGACGTCGCCCTCGACGTAGTCCCACCCCTCCGACCAAGGTGTCGAGCAGGCCCCGCAAACCCCACGCCCAATCCATGCTGTAGTAACCGGTGGGGCCACCGATCCTGGTGACCGCCCAGTAGACGTCATCGGGCGAGGCCGCCGTCAAGCGGGTCTGAACATCTTTGAGCTCGGTGCCCCCCGACCAATCCGGGTCGTCCGGATAGGGCATGGCGGGAGACGAGGCGGCGTCGGACCATCGAGTTTGCACTTCGAGGTCTTCGGAGCGTTGCAGCGCCTTGGCGACTGCGAGGCGATAAGGCGTCAGCTCGTGCACCGCATCCTCGGCAAAGCTGTTGTCGGAGACGATGACCTCGTTACGCAGACTGTCGACCAGGGGTTTGGCCACACCCGGGGGGACCGGGGTGACCAGACCCACCCAGTGACTGGAGAGGGTCGGGCTGAGGACGGGGACCCTGATGATGCGGCGACGGGGGAGACCGGCTACCTCGGCGTAGATCTGCATCATCTGCTCGTAGCTGAGCTGCCCGGGGCCGCCGATCTCGTGGATGTGATCTTCCTCGTCGGCCGGCGTGAGGGCTCGGACCAATGTCTCCAAGGCGTCACCGACGGCGATTGGCTGGCACATCGTCTGCACCCAGCGCGGTGTCACCATGACCGGGAGGACCTCGGTTAGGTAACGAAGCATCTCGAAGGACACCGAGCCCGAGCCGATGATCACACCGGCCCTCAGCTCGGTGACCGGGGTCTCTCCCTGGGCGAGGATGTGGCCCACCGATTGTCGGCTGGAGAGGTGCTTGCTCAGATCGGCGCCCTCGCCGAGGCCACCGAGATAGACGATGCGCTGGAGACGAGACCCTGCGGCCGCTTCGGCGAAGTTGTGGGCAGCTGTCTGGTCCCTCTGGTCGAAGTCTTCGCTCCCCCCGTCCATCGAGTGGATCAGGTAGAAGGCGGCGTCACACCCTTCGAGGGCTGCGGGGAGCGTGCCCGGCTCGAGCACGTCGGCCACGACGATCTCGACGTCGTCACGCCAGGGGCTCGACTCGAGTTTGCTCCTGTCCCGGACCAGGCACCTGACGTCATGTCCCTCCTCGCGGAGACGGGGAACGAGACGCCCCCCGATGTATCCGGTGGCCCCGGTGACCAGGACTCTCATCTCTCGCTCCGACGAGACGACGCCCCATAGGGGAAGCGTTGGCGACGGCAGCCGATGGTCGATGCGATCGGTTGTCTGGTTGTTGGTTGAAGTCCGCTGATGTCGACCTCCCTGTGTTGTTCGTGGCCGAGCCCTGCAGTGGATGGCTGGAAACGACTTCAGCCATTGACCGGTGTGGGAAGCGACGCAGACTCGGCGCTCGACGCACCTGCGCTGCCATCGGGGTGCTTGGCCCGCTCGGCCTCCAATTGAGCAGCGAAAGCCAGTCCGAGGAGTATCGCCAGACCTGTCATCTGAGCCCAGATCATGAAGCCGATCAAGCCGGCCAGCGGGCCGTAGGTATCCCCGAAAGTCGAGCTCAAAGCCAGATAGAGAGCCAGGCCGCTCGAGAAGACGAGCAACAACACGGTGGCAGTGAGCCCGCCGACGATGAGCCATGACACACCCGGTTGATTGCGGTTGGGCGCCACCTTGTAGAGAACGGCGATACCGGCCACCAACCCGGCGGACCCGAGCGGCCAGCGAAGCCATGCCCACACCGACTCGCCCTGCACCGCGTCGGCGATGTTGCTGCCGAAGGAGATGGCCACGAAGGCACCGGCCAGGAGGAGGCCGGCGCTGAGCGACAGGGCCAGGCTGAGGGAGTATCGCTTGACGAAGGCTCGGTCCTCGTCCCTTCCGTAGATTCGACCGGCACCCTGCTGCACCTGGCTCATGCCCACGGCGCCCGACGTGAGCGCGGTGATGCCACCCAGCACGATGGCCAGCGTGTTGCCACGTGCGTTCTGCTCGCCCTGTTCCACGGCCTGCTGGAAGAAATCGGAGGTGGATCCCGGGGCCAACGACGTCACGACACTCTCGATGGCTGTTTGCACGGTCCCGCTCCCCAGGGACACACCGACGGCCACGAAGAAGACCAGAGCGGGCAGGAAGGCGAGCACGATCTGGAATCCGACGGCTCGGGCATACGAATAGCCGTCGGCCTGGCGGAATCTCCACATGCTGCGGCGGAGGAGGGGCCAGTAGCGGACGCGTCGCAACACCTGCCATGCATCCTCTGTGTCGAGGTCTCGAGATTCCGGTACGGCAGGTGCTCCCAACATTTCTCCAAGATGGCGGTCAGATCAATGACCTACCCCCACCCGACCCGATCGCAAACGGATTCGTCCTTCCCACATGCGGGTAGAGGGCGGGTCCTATGAGCCCAGAGGTGTGCGAATGACCCATGAACCAGCAGAGCTACGCAGACTGACTAACGAGGAGCTCGTCGACCTCTACCGGAGGTGGAGGGCCGAAGCCGGGGGAGCCGAGGCCGGCGTCACGTCTGTGGAGGACGTGCCCGACGATGCCATCCGAGAAGAGATGCAGCGACGTGGGCTCGTGCCCGATCGCGAAGATCTCATCCCCGACGCGGACCCCGACGGCGAGACCGTGGTGGACGACCGCGCCTGACGGTGTCGGGCCGCCTGCACTAGCCCGAAGACCTCTGGGTTGGTCCGAAGGTCGGGACGAACAGGAGTGCGGGTCCTCCCTGAGCTTGGAGGGCCACGCCGTCCTATCCCATAGGATGCCGGCATGACCCAAGGTGTGACCCCGATGGTGCCCGATCAGGGTGGAAGGGTTCGCGCAGGGGTCTGGGTGCTGCACATGGCGTTGCCCCTGCTCGCTCTGTGGCTGCTCCTGGCCCAACCCGAGCTCGACGTTCGCTGGCAGCATCAACCGGGCCACTTCTGGCTGGTGGCGGGTGTGGCCGCGGTCAATGTGGTCCTGGCCTTGAGGGTGCTCACCGCGGCCCGTCTCCGCGACGATGCCCGCCTCTTGTTGGCTGGCTATGCCTTCGTCATCGCCGCGGGGTTCCTCGGCCTTCACGCCCTGGCCACACCGGGTGTGCTCCTCTCCTCACCCAACGGCGGCTTCGAAATCGCCACGCCCTTCGGTCTGGCACTGGCCTCGGTTCTGTTCGCAGTTGCATCCGTCGACTACACGTCCGATCAGGCTCGGGCGATCGTCGCGCGAAACCGCCTCTTCTGGTGGGGCAGCATCACCCTGCTCGTCGCGTGGGGGGTGGTCTCCCTCGCCGAACTGCCTCCGCTCAGCGAGCCGATCTCCGAACGTGCCGCCGGCGGATTGCGTTGGGTGGCCCTGATCGCTGTTGTCCTGTATCTGGTGGCGGCCGGGGGCTTCTTCCGGTCGCATCGGCGGCGACCCGCAGTGATGCTCGTGGCGCTCATCACCGCCTCCGTCCTGTTGGCCGAGGCGATGGTGACCATCATCTGGGCCCGGAGCTGGCAGCTCTCGTGGTGGCTATGGCATGTGCTCATGGCGGCGGCTTTCGGCTTCGTCGCCTACTCCGCATACAGCCAGTACCAGCGTGAGGGCGGATCGGCGGGTGTGTTCGACGGCATCGTCTCGGAGGCCACGGCGGAGGAGATCCGAAGTCAGTACGGAGCGGCCTTGGAGACCCTCACCGACGCGTTACAGAAGTCGCTGGGTGGCGGGATGACCGAGCAGGAGATAGACCTCGTGGTGGCCGGGCTTCGTTCCCGCTTCACGATGACCGAAGGCCAGACCGACGTGCTGGCGCGAGCGGCCAGGTCGCTGGCGGCTGAGAGAGACCAGGGCCGTCGTCTCGGGGCCCTTGCCCTCATCGGCACCGAGATCGACATTGCCAAGGGGCAGGGGGCGATGCTGGCGGAGATGACCCGTATCCTCGCTCCCCGTTTCCAGCCCGATGTCGTCCGGATCGGCTTGAAGACCGACGAGGTGCTCGTATATCCCGAGGATCTGGCCACGGGCGAGTGGCCGTCGGGGGCCGTCGAGCATTCCCTCGTGCTCAAGGCCGGCCTGGAGGAGGTGGGGGTGATCGAGTTCGCCGGCACCAGAGGCGAGTTCCGTCCACGGGACATCGCGATCTTCGAGACGCTTGCCGCCGAGATCGGGATCGCCCTGGAAAACGCCAGGCTCTACGAACAGCTCGATGGTCTCTTCCGGACCTACCTCTCGCCCGACGTGGCAGACACGCTTCGTGACGACCCATCCCGCGCCGAGCTCGGCGGTTCGATGGTGGAGGTCACCGCCCTCTTCGCCGACCTGCGCGGGTTCACGTCGTTCTCGGAAGCGACCGATCCTGCGACGGTCCTCGCACTCCTCAACCGCTACTTCGGCAGGGCCGTGCCGGTGATCTTGAGGAACGGTGGCACGGTGGTCCAATTCGTGGGTGACGCGCTCCTCGCCGTGTTCGATGCCCCGACACCGCGGCCCGACCACGAGTTCCGTGCCGCCAAGGCGGCCCTGGAGATGCAGCAGGCGATCGCAGAAGAGGCCGGTGATGACGAGACCAGCCCACGGTTCCGCATCGGCATCAACACCGGTGTGGCTCTCATCGGCAATGTGGGTGGTGACGAGTTTCGCAGTTTCAACGTGGTTGGCGACGCGGTGAATGTCGCCTCACGTCTGGAGACATCCGCCGAGGTAGGTCAAGTGTTCATAGGCGAGCCGACCTACAGGGCGATCTCGGATCGGGTTTCGGTGACCGAGTTGGGGCCGATCGAGCTGAAGGGCAAGTCGGAGCCGGTCGTGGCATATCGGTTGGAGGGCATCACCACTCCCGTCCAGCTCTGACGACCGCCGGCGATGGCGGCCATTCCCTTTTTCGTCGTAGCCGACTCTCCGGCTGGTGAGTCCGGGGTCGCGTACCACCCTTCTGTGTCAGTTGCGGGCGGTTAGACCGCCCGCAACTGACACAGAAGGGTGGTACGCGAC
>JBAPYG010000122.1:0-12271 GCA_049284615.1 Acidimicrobiia bacterium | reverse complement strand
GCCCAAGGTGCCGGTGAAGCGGATGGTCTTCCACGAGATAACCCGTCCCGCCATCGAAGAGGCGTTCTCGAACCCGAGAGACCTCGACGAGCGTCTCGTGTCGGCGCAGGAGGCCAGACGCATCCTCGACCGCCTGTATGGCTACGAGGTGTCACCCGTCCTCTGGAAGAAGGTCCAGCCCAAACTGTCGGCGGGTCGGGTCCAGAGCGTCGCGATTCGCATCGTGGTCGAGAGGGAGCGAGAGCGAATGGCCTTCATCCCGGCCGGCTATTGGTCGATCGAGGGGTCCTTCGCCAAGGCCAAGGACACCGAGAGGACCTTCCCGGCCACCCTGCTTCGCGTCGACGACCAAAAAGTGGCCACAGGCAAGGACTTCGACTCCGAGGGCCAGGCCAAGAAGAAGGCACTCGTCCTCGACCAGGAGACCGCCACCGGCCTCGCCACCGGCCTGCAGGACTCCGAGTTCGGGGTTCGCTCGGTGGAGTCGAAGCCCTACACCCGCAAGCCCTATCCCCCGTTCCGAACCTCGACACTGCAACAGGAGGCCGGGCGCAAGCTCCGCTACTCGTCATCCCGAACGATGTCCGTCGCCCAGCGTCTCTACGAGAACGGATACATCACATACATGAGGACCGACTCCGTGGAGCTGTCCGACTCGGCGGTCGGCTCGGCACGAGGCCAGATCTCCAAGCTATACGGCGACGAGTACCTGTCACCGTCGCCCCGGAAGTACTCGGGCAAGCAAGCCAAGGGTGCCCAGGAGGCCCACGAGGCCATCCGGCCCGCCGGCGACTTCCTCACTCCCGAGCAGATCGGCGGAGACGTGGGTCAGGACGAGGCTGCTCTCTACGACCTCATCTGGAAACGGACGGTCGCGTCTCAAATGGCAGATGCGAAGGGAGTCTCGGTTTCGGTCCGGCTCGGGGCGACGGCCGAATCGGGTGAGGACGCGGTGTTCGGGGCGTCGGGGAGGACGATCACGTTCCCCGGCTTCCTGCGCGCCTATGTGCAGGGCTCCGACGACCCCGACTCGGAGCTGGACGACCGGGAGAAGATCCTGCCCCCGCTCGAGGAGGGCGACGCACTCGCGGTGGAGCGTCTGGAGCCCACGGGGCACGAGACACGCCCGCCGGCCCGCTACACCGAGGCTTCGCTGGTCCAGAAGTTGGAGGAGCTGGGCGTGGGCCGCCCATCGACGTACGCATCGATCATGACCACGATCCAAGACCGCGGCTATGTCTTCAAGAAGGGCTCGGCTCTCGTGCCGACCTTCACCGCCTTCGGTGTGGTCGGTCTGCTGGAGAGTCACTTCCCCAACCTCATCGACTACGAGTTCACCGCCGAGATGGAGTCGGATCTCGACCGAATCGCCGGCGGAGAAGAACAGTCCGTCCCGTGGTTGTCCGCCTTCTACTTCGGCGACGACGGGCTCAAGCAGAAGGTGGCCACACGTCTCGACGAGATCGACCCCCGGCTCGTGAACTCGATCCCGATCGGTCAGGACGAGGACGGGAACGAGATCGTGGCGCGTGTCGGGCGGTATGGGCCATATGTGGAACGTGGCGAAGAGCGCGGCTCGATCCCCGAGGACCTCGCCCCCGACGAGGTGACCGTGGCCAAGGCCCTCGAGTTGATCGAGGAACAGAACAAGGGCGACAAGATCTTCGGCACCGACCCCGACTCCGGGCTGACCGTCTACGGGAAGACCGGGCGGTTCGGCCCCTATGTCCAGCTGGGCGAGCAGGAGGAGGGGTCGAAGGCCAAGCCGAAGCGGGCGTCGCTGTTCAAGTCGATGACCATGGACGAGCTGGGGCTCGACGACGCGCTCCGACTTCTCTCGATACCCCGGACGGTGGGGCTCGACGAGGACGGCGTAGAGATCACGGCTCTCAACGGGCGATACGGCCCCTACATACAACGTGGTGATGACCGGCGCAGCCTGGAGACAGAGGAACAGCTCTTCACGCTGACCGTGCCGGAGGCCCTCGAGCTCCTCGCCGAGCCGCCGCGACGTCGCGGCCAGCAACGCGCCTCCAACGTCAAGGAGATCGGCACCGACCCCGCCTCGGGAAAGACGGTGACCGTTCGGTCGGGGCGTTATGGGCCTTATGTGACCGATGGCGATGTCAACGCCTCGCTGCGAAAGAGCGACTCACCCGAGACGATCACGATCGACCGTGCGGCGGAGTTGCTCCAGGCGCGCCGCGACCGTCTCGGGAAGTGACTACCCGGTCAGGTACATCCCGAGCATTCCCAGACCCGCCCCGAGGATGGACCCGATGGCGACGAGCATCCGCTGTTCCTCTGCGGACGTCCCGGTTCAGGCATCGGGCGACCCCAGCCCCCCGGCGGTCAGAGCACTGTGGCCGCCATCTCGGCTAGTGGAGAGCGGACGGTCCGCTCCAGCGTGACGTGGGCGAAGAGGTTGGAGTCCTTGAACTTCTCGATGAGGGCCGCCATGCCCCCGAATGGCGAGATATAGGGGTTGTCCACCTGCGACAGGTCGCCGCAGAACACCACCTTGGAGTCTCGGGACATTCTGGTGAGGATCACCTTGAGGGTGGACAACTCCAGGTTCTGTGCCTCGTCGATGATCACGAACTCCCCGGTGATCGACCGCCCTCGTAGATAGGTCACCGCCGCCATCTCCAGCTCACCTCGATCGATCAACTCCTCGATCGCGCCACGTGCCCCATCCACGCCTGCATCGGAGAAGAGGGCGTAGAGGTTGTCGTGGACTGCCGCCATCCAAGGGGCCAGCTTCTCGCTCAAATCCCCCGGCAGGTACCCGACCTCCTGGCGGCCCACGGCGACGAGAGGCCGGTAGACGGAGACTCTCCGGTATCGACCCTGCTCGAGGACCTGTTCGAGAGCGGCGGCCAGTGAAAGGAAGGTCTTGCCGGTCCCGGCCATCCCCATCAGGGACACCGCGGGAATGTCGGGATCGAGCAGTTGATGCATGGCGACCGTCTGTGCCACGTTCTTTGGCTCGACACCGAAGGCGCGCACATGGCTCGGCATCCGTTCCACCACGACACTCGGCTCGGCCTGGATCACCCGAGCCAGAGCCGACCGGGACGAACCGCTCTTGAGCACCACGAACTCGTTGACCGGGGCATCGAGGCCCTCGATCTCGAGCTTTCCCTCGTCGAAGAGACGATCGATGACCTCGGGGGACACCCGATGTTCGACGATCCCCGAGTCGAGCTGGTCGACCTGAACGGTGTCGGCGCGGTAGTCCTGCACCTGGACCCCGAGCTGGGCGCCCTTTATCCGCAGAGAGGCGTCCTTGGTCACCAGGACCGCATCGACGGTGTCGGCGAGGTTGAGACAGGTGGCGAGTATGCGATGGTCCGGTGTCTTCGGGTCGAGAACGGTGGGGAGCTTGTCCGATACGATCCCGTTGAGCTCGATTCGCAGCGAGCCCCCAGCGGACAAGGTCACCGGTTCGCGCATTCCCCCGCGGGTCGATGCCCCCAGATCTTCGAGGAGGCGAATCGCCCTCCGAGCGTTGGCGCCGACCTCGTCCATCCGCGTCTTCATGCGGTCGAGCTCCTCCACGACCACGAGTGGGAGCACGACATCGTGCTCATCGAAGCGGAGGAGGGAGTTGGGGTCGGCGAGCAGGACACAGGTGTCGAGAACGTAGGTCGATGCCACCGGCAGGGTCTCCTGGGTTGTCGTCGCCAAGGTGGACAGCTTCATGCATCCGCCGTTGAATTACAAGGATCGGATTTACCGACGCTCCTCGATCCTGAACACAGGGAAGCGCTCCCCAACAGACGCGAAGGCGGCAACATCTGCGTCGGGTGGCACATCCATGAAACGGCGGGCGAATGACTCCCGGTCGTAATACTCCTTGACCAAGTCGGGCTTGGTCCCTGTCACGTCCACCAGGAGAACCTCTCGCACCGATCTTCCCTCGCGCAGGCGAGCCATCGGCTGGGCGCGGGCGTTCAGCACCCAGGCGACGTTGCCGTAGGGGGAAACGAGGTATTCACCATCTGCATCCGAGATCGGAGCGAGGGTCACCCGTCGCGGCTCGCCGGAGCTCCGCCCGGTCGTGGTCAACACCGCGAAGTTGCCCACACCGAGCGCCGCCATGCGGCCGGTGATCCAGTTGGCGACCCGGGTCCAGGTGGTGACTTCGTACGAGTTGGGCATGGCCCGACTCTACGTCCGGCGTCGCCGGCTCCACAGCAGAAAATCGGCCGGGTCTCTGGCGTTCACGACCCGGTCGACGGTCACCCATGCCCGCTGGGCGTACAGGACGCCGTAGTCCATGCGACGCAGGTCGGAGACGTGGTGCGAATCGGTGTCGATCACGATGTCGACACCCTCCGAAACAGCCTGCCTCACCACATCCGTGGTGGCATCGAGACGGTCGAGGGCTCCATTGACCTCGAGGGCCACACCGGTGACGGCGAGACCTTCGAGGACGGCCCCCACGTCGAGCTCGACGCCGGGGCGCCGCCCCACATAGCGGCCGCTGAGGTGGCCGATGGCGTTCACCGCCGGATCGGCGAGGGCGGTGAGGATGCGGGCGGTCTGCCGGTCTTCGCCGAGATCGAAGTGGGAATGGATCGAGGCGACGCAGTAGTCGAACTCCAATCGGAACGCGGCGTCGTAGTCGAGCTGTCCCTCCGGCCCGATGTTGAGCTCACATCCGAACAGGACCTCGATCTCGGGCCGCTCGGCACTGCGAGCCCGAATCAGCTCCCGATGCTCCAGCATCTGCTCACGGCTCGACCCGTTGATCGCAAGGTCTTCGCCGTGGTCGGTGAACGCGATGTAGCGATAGCCGGCAGCGACCGCTGCGTCGATCATCTCATCGACCGATGAGCGGCCGTCGCCAGACCGGTCGGAGTGATAGTGCAGGTCGCCTTGGATGCGGTCACGGGTTATCAAGTCGGGCAACTCACCCGAGGCGGCCGCCTCGACCTCGCCTCCACCCTCACGCAGGGTCGGTGGGATGAATGCCAGGCCCAGCGTCGCATATACGTCGGCCTCGGTCTTCGAGGCAACTACCTCGCCGTCCTCGAACAAGCCGTACTCGCTCAACAGCCAGCCAAGGTCGATGGCCTTCTGCCTGAGCTGGATGTTGTGCGTCTTGGATCCCGTGAAGTAGAGCACCGCAGACCCCAACTGATCCGGGGCGACCGTCCTCACGTCGACCTGGAGGCCCTCCCTGGTCAAGAACGAGGTCTTCGTCTCACCCGACCCCACGACATCGGCGACCTCGGGGAAAGCGAGCACTGTCTCGTGGACGCGGGACGGATCGGTCGTGGCGACCACGATGTCGACGTCGCCGATTGTCTCGGAGAAACGGCGAAGCGAACCGCACGGGACGGCTTCGGTCACCGCGGGGATGGCGGCTATCCGCTCTGCCAGCGAGTGGGCGAATCCAAGGACCTCGACCAGCGGCGTCCGGCGGTCCTTGCCGTGAAGACCGAGACGATCGATCGCCTTGCTGATCTTCTCCTCCGACTTCTCCCCCAGACCGGGAAGGTCACGGAGACGCTCGCCGTCGACGGCAGCCTTGAGACTTTCGATGTCCTCGACACCCAGCTTCGAGCGCAGCATCTTCAGGGTCTTCGGCCCCAGGCCCGGGATCTTGGTGAGCTCCACGAAAGCCGGGGGGTATTTCTCACGGAGACCCTCCAACTTGGCCACGCCCCCGGAGGAGCCCAACTCGAGGATCTTGTCCGCCGTCGAGCCTCCCACGCCCTTGATCTGGACCAGTTGCGACTTGGTGAGGCCGTCGATCTCGCCCTGATATGACTCGATGCCGGCGATCGCATTCTCGTACGCCCTGACCTTGAAAGCCTGCGGGGACCCCTCGTCGATCGACGTCAGCTTGGCCAGCTCCACGAGCATCCGAATGGCTTCCGACTTCGTCGTCATCGGGCCAGGATATCGACGGCCTCCTCAGTGACCGAGCCACCGACGCGGATCGAACTCGGCCCGGCTCGAGGCGCGGACCGTGAACGACCCCAACACCGGGACAGTCGCTTCGATCGCGACGACCACCTCGACGGTTCGCACCTCGAGAGTCGTGTCGACGCGACACCGGCAGCCGACGACGAACACCCCGTTCACCCAGGCCGCACCTCGTGCGGCGACAGACGGCACGGCCCCCGCCGCGGGTGGGTAGGTCGCCACGGCGGCGGCGAGGGCCGCCGCGTCGGCACCGGTCTGCGCCTGGGCCCGCGCCGAGTACAGAGTGGCGAGCCCCGCCACTGCGATGCCGGCCAGGGCCGTCATCACCAATGCCCCGGTCATCGCCACGGTGGCCGAGCCGCGAGAGGCGCTCATCTCTCGACGAGCATCGACGCCGAGACCCTGAGGTCGAAGCCGACGTCATCGAGAAACGGGATCGGCAGGTTGTGGCGATAGGTCGCGATCACACGGGCCGGCCTGCCGACGACGCCGGGTCTGCTGACCGAGATGCGGACCCGGTCACGTTGGCCAGGCGCCAGCGCGCCCCTCACGGCGGCCACGGCCCGGGACGGGTCGGGCGTCGTCGCGGCCACCCGGGCGCCCTCGCGAACCGCTCCCAGCAACTCGATCCTGGTGCGGGCCACCGAGATCACCTGGATCCCGGCGACCAGCACCACGACGAGGAGCGGCACTACGAGGAAGAACTCGACCGTGACCGACCCGCTCTCGGCCTTCAGAAGGCCTTGGTCACCCATGAGATGACCTTGCCGAACAGATCGCCGAGCAGACCTCCACCACTACCCGACTGAAGCCACTTGAGGGCGATTATCGCCAAGGCGGTGGCTGCCAGGATCACCAGGAAGTACTCGACGGTGGCCTGACCCCGATCAGACCCCAGGCGAGCGGCGAACCAACTCCAGATTCGTGTCATAGACACTCCTTCCAAACCGGTTTCCGACCGGTGCGGGAGGAAGTGCGGAAGTCACTCCAGGACTCCGGTGAGGTCTTCGAACATCCCAAGCAATGTCGGGGCATAGAGGAACAGGACAAGGCCTGGCAGCATGAGCAGGGTCACCGGGATCATCAACCGGACCGGCAGGGTTCGGGCTCGTGCGATCCTCCGGGATCGCTCGGCGGCGAGCACGGTGTCGAGGATCCTTCGGACCGAACCTGACAACGAAGCACCGGACCTCTGGGCCCGGGCCAGCTGGGCGATGACCGGGCGGAGCTCGTCGTTTGCATGCGGGAGCGAGGAGACCAGCCCCGAGACCCGGGCCACACGGGTGACCTTGTGGAGGTCGTCGTAATCGGGCAGCGTGTCGGACACTGCGATCAAGGCCGCCAGCACCGATCGACCCGACTTCAACTCGACGATGAGCAGCAGTAGGACGAGGGTCAGGGGCGGATCCGGGTCGGGTCTACGCGCCAGTCGATCCCAGGCGAGGGTCACCAACCCACCGACCAGACCACCTACCGGGCCGGCGACGACCACGCCCAGCGAGGCACCGAGCACGATGGTCATCGACCCGCCCTCCACACCACGAATCCCGACCCCAGCACCCCCAACATGAACAACCCGAGCCCCAAGAGGAGAACGGTGCGCTGTCGGGAGGACTCGACCATGTTTGCCAGGTCGCCCGACCCGGAGCGACCCACCAGATAGACCAGGGGAGCGCCTACGAGGAGCAGGGCCGTGGCCCGGCCCGGCGCAGTTGCGACACGAACCTCGCGCCGAATCTCGGTTTGGGTGATCGCGACCGACGCGACCTCGTCGAACAACGCAGCGACGTCACTGCCGGCCCGCGCCGCGTTCGAGATCGTCAAGCGGAGCTCTTCCCCGAGCTCGGGGAAGCGATCGGCCACCCCGGAGGCCAGCTCGACGATATCCGGTGAGCCGGTGAAGCCTCTCCCCACTGCGGCCGCGGTGGTCTCGATGGCATGGCTGAGCGTCGCCCCTGCTCGCAGTTCGGCGGCGACCCCCTCACAGAACATGACGGGACGGCTGTCGTCACCGGGTCGTGCCCGCCACGCAATCACCGCCATCGCCGCTCCGGCGACAGCGGGCAGGTACACGGCCACTGCCAGGAGCGCGATCCGGCGCCATTCGACACCACAGGCGAAAGCCACGGCGAGAGCGACCGGGACGATCAAGCTCCCGACCCTTCCAAATCGTCACGCCCGGCGATGGCATCGATCCTCCTCCCCCGTGGGCCACGCTCGATCTGGACCACGAGGTCGACCGCGGCGCGGAGTTGTCGACGCACCGCGGCCTCGGACGCATCGCCCGCCATGAGCGCCAACGTCTCCAGACGCCACAGCGCCTCTTCGGGCGAGTTGGCGTGCACGGTGGTCATCGATCCACGGTGACCGGTGTTCAGAGCCGTTATCAGATCGAGAGCCTCTCCCCCTCTGACCTCGCCAACCACGATCCGGTCGGGTCGGAGGCGCAGGGCGGACCGGAGAAGCGTCCTGATCGTGATCTCCCCGGCACCTTCGGCATTGGCCGGCCGTGCCTCGAGCCGCACGATGTGGCCGGGCAGGTCGAGCTCTGCGGCATCCTCCACCGTGACGACCCGCTCGCGCTGATCGATCTTCCCGGCCAACAGGTTGAGCAACGTCGTCTTCCCGGCCCCGGTGCCTCCCGAGATGACGATGGTCTGGCGGGACTCCACGGCGTGGGTCATTCGATCGACCTGATCGCTGGTGGCGGTGCCGGTCGTCACGAGATCATCGAGGTCAGCGACACGCTGAGTGAACCTCCGAATCGCCACGAGGGGTGCGTCGACGGCGGCCGGGGGCAGGACTGCGTGCAGCCGGGAACCATCGGCCAGCCTGGCGTCGACCATGGGTGACGCCCGATCGATGCGGAGACCCAGAGGTGCGATGACCCGCTCCACGGTCGCGACGATGTCTTCGTCGGACCCAAAATGACGCTCGACCCTCTCCAGGTCGGACCCTCGGTCGACCCAGATCTCGTCGGGCCCGTTCACCAGGACATCGGTCACGTCGGGATCTTCGAAGAGGTCTTGGACGGGCCCGAGCCCCGTGACCCGATGCACGACCCCCTGCACCTCTTCTCGCCCATGCCAGGGTGACTCGGCCGCGAGCAGCCGATTGGCCTCGAAGGCAACGTCGTCGGGATCGAGAGAGGTGGTTCCCAACGCAATCGCCCTGCTCACACGTTCGACTAGGCCCACGGCATCTCCCAGACCTGGCGCCAGGCACCCACCCAGCGGCTGCGACGCGGCAGTTGGCCGGCGAGCAGACGACGGGTGATGGCCGGCCGAAGACGGGGCAACACAGGGCCCGGCCCGGGAGGCGTGGCGCCGTTCCCCACCGGTTGCCAGACCCCTCGTGGCTCGTGGCTGGCGAGCAGCCGGCCCGGGTAGAGGGGCACAACCGGGACGACCGGGAACGGCCAGTCGGAGCTGTCCACGACACGCACACTCACCACGGGCCACCGACCGGCGAGCCGCTCGATGATCTCCGCGGCGTCGACGGCCGAGATGCCACCGCCGGCCAGGAAGGCGACACCGGTGCGACCCGGGCTCATCTCGGCCAGGCTGGGCCCTTCACTGTTCAGGTCGCGCAGAGTGCGTGCTCCTGGCTCCGGCCGGGCCGGCCCGAGATCGACCACCAGCCCGGTACCCACCGATGCCGCCAGACCGATCGGCGCCACGAGCGAGAGAACCGGATCGACGGATCGCACCCCAAGGATCGCATGTGCCCCCTTCCCCACCATCTCTGCAACGTACGCCCGGCCCCGGGACCGTTCAAGACCCCTGTCGGGCCTCCGTAAGCTTGGGGACGTGACAGCCGTCGCCTTCTTCGATCTCGACAAGACGATCATCGCAAAGTCGTCCACCCTGGCCTTCACCCGGCCCATGTTCAGAGCCGGGCTCCTCAGCGGGTCGACATTGGCGAAGGCCGGGATCGCCCAGGCCTACTACCAGGCATTCGGGGCCGATCACGACCAGCTGGAGCGCATCAAGGATGAGCTCGCGGCGATGACGAAGGGCTGGGACCGCGACGAGATCGAGGCTTTGGTGACCGAGACGGTCGACGAGGTGGTTACGCCGCTGGTGTATGCCGAGGCTCTGGCGATCATGGAAGACCATCGTGGAGAGGGCCGTCGCGTCGTGGTGATCTCGGCGAGCCCCGAGGAGATCGTCAGGCCCCTATGCCGCTACCTGGGGATCGACGATGTCATCGCCACCAGGGCCGAAGTCGACGACGAAGGCCGCTACACCGGGGAGTTGGAGCTCTACGCCTACGGGCCGGGCAAGGCCGAGGCGATGCGGGCAATGGCCGACGCGGAGGGAATCGACCTCGACGCCAGCTTCGCATACAGCGACTCGATGACCGACCTGCCGATGCTCGAGGCCGTCGGCCACCCCGTTGTGGTCAACCCCGACTCGGACCTGGCAGCCATCGCCGCAGAGCGAGGATGGGAGGTGCGTCGGTTCGAATCGGCGGTGACGCTGCGCGACAAGCTGCCCACGATCGCGGCATCGGGAGCCGTGGTGACCGGGATCGCCGCGGTCCTCGCCTACTGGGCGCTCAAGGGCCGGAGATCGAGCTGATCTGCCAGGTGAACCCGACGGAGCGAACGGCTTCGATGAGACCCTCGGCGCTGAAGGACTGATCCGGGAGCCGATCGAGGACGATCGTGTTGAGGATGATCACGTCGACCGCCCATACACTCTTCTTGTCGACGGAACCGACGACCTCGTCGTTCTCGTCGACGCGCTTCAAAGCGTCTGTGACCGGTCTGACGCCGAGCGTCGCCGGGCCGATGTCCTTCGGGGGCCGATAGACGACTGGGCGCCCGTGTTTGTCGAACGCCACCCAGTTCCCCTCCAGCCGGGTCTTGAGCAGTTCGATGGAGATCACGCGGGGAAAGTACCCTGCCGAAGATGCCAAAGCGGGCCATGATCGTCGTCGGAGGCGGATCGAGCACGCGTTTTGGGAGGGACAAGCTTCTCAGCGATGTCAACGGGCTCCCTCTCATCGCACACACGATCGACGCGGTGGCGGCGAGTGTCGACCGGTGCGTCGTCGTCTGTCGGCCCGATTCGCTGGAAGAGATCTCCCGTATTCGACCCGATGTGATCGTGGTGGCGGGTGGTGGCACGCGCACCCTCAGTGAGATGGCGGGGCTGGCCGCGCTCGGCGAGGAGTTCGACCTGATCGGGATCCACGACGCGGCCCGACCGGCCGTTGCCCGCGAACTCATCGAGAGGTTGTTCTCGGCCGCCGGTGATATCGGCGGGGCCGTCCCGGTCATCGCCCCGGAGCAAATCCTCCTCGACCGGAAGACACACCAGCCTGTCGACGGCATCCAACGCGCCCAGACACCGCAGGTGTTCCGGGGAGGTGACATCATGATGGCGTACGTGAAGGCGGCGCAGGCCGGTGCGGACGCCCAGGACACGGTGGAGATCATGCAACGTTTCGCCGAAGTCGCCATCGCGGCGTTGCCGGGTGATCCCGGCAACATCAAGGTCACCTATCCGGATGACCTGCGTGCCGTCGCCCAACGGCTCACCACTCGACCTCGTACCTGACCTCCGTCACCTGGGCACCTCCTATCTCCTCCAGGCGAATCGGCTTTCCCTGCTTCCAGCCGTGGCGGTCATAGAAGCGCCTGCCGCGTTCGTTGTCTCGCAGCACCCAGAGCAGGGCTCGATCATGTCCCATCTCTCGCAGGGTCTCCTCCCCGGCCCTGAAGAGCTCGTGCCCGAGACCTTCACCCCACCGGTCGGGATGCACGTAGATGGCGAAGACCTCCCCCCAATCGGGGTCATCGGACCCGCCGACGTGACAGAAGCCGACCACCGGCGTTCCCACGACGTGGAGCCGCCCACCATCTTGCAGGAAGCGTCTCCACCATGTGGCGCGCCGCGATCGATCGAGCCCGTCGAGGAAGTCGTCCGCCAGGATGCCCTCGTAGGCCTTCTGCCACGAGGCGACATGGACCTCGGCCAGTTGTTCGGCGTCACCGGGCCCGGCCCAGCGGGGTCGCATCACTCCTCCTCGTCGGAGTCAATCGCCTCCTGGTCGTCGTCTTCGTCCCGCACGCCCATGACCCAGAAGGCCAATGCCGAGAGCGAAGCCGCCCCCAGGGCGACGGAGAGCCAGAGCCATCTCGTCGACGCCGGGCTCAAGCCCTCGTCGTCCCCGGTATCGCCCTGTGACCCGGCGGCCCCGGTCCCGAGCTCGGCGCCCATCTGCACCAGCGTCACGGGCTCGGTGCTCTCTGACCGGTCGCCCAACGCCTCGAAGACCACCACATAGTTCTTGGGCTCGAGCTCGGTCCTGATGCCGAAAG
>JBAPYG010000121.1:0-5556 GCA_049284615.1 Acidimicrobiia bacterium | reverse complement strand
GGCTGTGGCAGGGGTTCATCGCCCCGATCACCTTCTTCATATCGCTGTTCACCGACAACGTGAATATCTACGAAGTCAACAACAACGGGAACTGGTACGACTTCGGGTACGTGGTCGGTGCGGGCCTCCTGCTCAGCGGGGGCATCTTCGGCCGTCGCCGGGCCTAACCCTCGAACGCTGTCTCTCGAACTTCCCTCGACAACATGCCATTGGCGTATGTCTGGGTGCCCTCGGCTCGAAGCTCGCGAGCGGCTCGCTCGACGGCCCCATAGGCGACCCAGGTGAGGGCGCCACCCGTGGAGAGACGTCGCACACCGATCTCGCTCATCTCACCGACGGTCGGGCCGGGCGGCAGCAACAGGGCGTTGACAGCCCGATCGACAGCCGCCACCAGCCGACCCAGTTGGTCGGCGGTGATCAGCCCGGGCGCATAGAGGACGTGGGCCCCGGCGCCGGCGTATGCACGAAGCCGATCGATGGTGTCCTCGAGGTCGTCGACCCCATATAGATGGTTCTCGGCGCGGGCCGTGACAGTGATGCCAAGGCTGTTCGCCGTCTCGACCATGGTGCCCACACGCTCGGTCGCCGTGATGATGTCCAAGAGACCTCGGCCCGGGCGATAGTCCTCGATCGAGATCCCCGCCGCCCCGGCCGCGGCGAGGCCTGCGACGGTCGCCTCCAAACCGGCCGCATCGTCGGCATAGCCGTCCTCGGCGTCGACACTCAGCGGGATGTCGACTGCCGCCGTCAGCGCCTCGACATGGGACATCAGCTCTTCTCGTGTCACGTTCTGGTCGAGACGGCCCAGACTGGCGGCGAAGCCTGAGCTCGTCGTCGCTATCGCCCCGAAACCGATGCTCTCGAGCAGTCGGGCCGAGCCGACATCCCATGCATTGGGCATGAGGAAAGTGCCGGTCTCGTGGAGTGCGGCAAAACGGCGACGCCGGGCCGGCACGTCAGCCATGGGAGCCCTCCCGCTCCCGGAGCACCCGACGCAGGATCTTGCCGGACAACGACTTGGGGATCTCGTCGACGAACTCGACCGAACGCACCCTCTTGAACGTGGCGACATGCCGGCCGACATGGGCAATCACATCGGCTGCGGTCATGTCCGAGCCCGGCTGCAGGACCACGAAAGCCTTGGGCACCTCGCCGGCTTCGTCGTCGGCGATTGCGATCACCGCGGCATCGGCGATGTCGGGATGGGTGAGCAACACCGCCTCCAGCTCGGCGGGCGCCACCTGGAAGCCCTTGTACTTGATCAGCTCCTTGAGACGATCGGTGATGTACCAATGATCGTCGGCGTCGACGCGGGCGATGTCACCGGTGTGGAACCAGCCCTCGGAGTCGATGCACTCCGAGGTGGCGTTCGGGTTGTTCAGATAACCCTTCATCACCTGGGGGCCGCGCAGCCACAGCTCCCCCGGCTCGCCCCGGGCGACATCCTCTCCCGTATCGGGGCCCACCACCCTGGCCTCCGTGTTGGGCACGAGGACGCCGATGGAGCCCGATCGCGCCTGGCCGGGGATGGCAGCATGGGTCACGGGGCTGGTCTCGGTCAGGCCAAAGCCCTGAACCACCTCGGCGCCCGTGCGCCGGGCCGCCTCCGCCTCGACGTCGGCACCCAGAGGGGCCGCTCCCGAGCCCAGTTGGACGAGGCTCGATAGGTCGTATTCGTCGACCATGGGATGTTTCGCCAGGGCGAGGACGATCGGCGGCACCGCGGCGACTCTGGTCACCCTGTGCTCCTGGATGTACGTGAGGAACTCGGCGAGATCGAACCGGGGCATCGTCACCACGCGCGCCCCCAGGTACACGGCGGCGTTCATGAGCACCTGCATCCCGTAAATGTGGAAGAACGGGAGCACGGCGAGGATCACGTCACCCTCACCCGAGGTGGTCATCGGCTCGTATTGAGCCAGGTTGGCCACCAGGTTGCGATGGGTCAGCTCGACCCCCTTGGGGAGCCCGGTCGTCCCCGACGAATAGGGCAGCACCACGTCGTGGCTCGCCGGGTCGATGGGGACCTGCTCGATGGGGTCGGCCGCAAGCAAATCGAAGTAGGACCGGTAGCCATCGATCGGCTCGCCAAGGACGTAGATCGCCTCGACCTGGGTGTCTTCGGCCGCTTCGCGAACGGTCTCCACGAAGAGCCCAATCGTCACCGCGAAGCGTGCGCCCGAATCGCGAAGCTGTTGGGCGACCTCCCCTGCGGTGTACGTGGGGTTTACGGTGGTAACCGTCCCACCGGCGATCGCCACGCCGTGAAAGACTATGGCGTACTCAGGGATGTTGGGGGACACGATGGCGACGACATCTCCCAGCTGGAGACCGGCCTCGACGAGACCACCCGCCACTCTCGCACTCGCCCCGTAGAGCTCGGCGTAGGTGTAGGAACGGCCGGTGGGGCCGTCGATCATCGCCGGTTGGTCGCCCAGCCGCTCGAGGTGTCGGAATACGAGCGACGTCAGGGTCGTGTCGGGGATCTCGACGTCGGGGAACGGGCTGGAGAAGACCTGCGTCACGAGAGATGGAACCTACCCGGGCTCGACTGCCTCGCGCCCTTCCCGGTCCTGGTGACCGTGGACGATGGGCGAAACTCTCTCGATGTCAGATTCCACGCGACCGGCCCAATGCGGCACGGGCATGTGCCTCGAGACCCTCGAGACGGGCGAGCCGCGCCGTGTCCTCGATCAGGGCATCTGGTTGGTCGATCGAGAGCCAGGTGGAAGCCTTGAGAAAGGTGAGGACCGACAGGCCACTCGCGTAGCGGGCCCCACCACCGGTGGGTAGAACGTGATTCGGCCCGGCTCCGTAGTCGGCAAAAGCCTCCGCGGCCGCACCGCCGACGAAGATCGAGCCGTAGTTCCGCACCTGCATCGCCACCGCCCTGGGATCGGCGGTGTGGATGGCGAGGTGCTCCGGGGCGAGTGTGTCCGAGACACCTGCGGCTCGGGTCAGACTCTCCACGATCACACAGACCCCGTTGCTCATGGCGGCACGGGCTACTTCCGCCGTGGGCAGGTCGACGAGCTGCCGTTCGAGCTCGTCATCGACCCTGTCGGCCAATGCCGTCGACGTCGTGATGAGGATCGGGATCGCATCGACATCGTGCTCGGCCTGAGCCAGGAGGTCGGCGCTGACGAGAGACGGGTCGGCGGTGTCGTCGGCCACGACCAGTATCTCGCTGGGCCCGGCGAGACCGTCGATCCCGACTTCACCGAATAGATGCTTCTTCGCCGCGGTGACCCATTTGTTACCGGGACCGACGATGAGATCGCAGGTCGGAGTCACAGTGCCGAAGGCGAGGGCGGCGATGGCCTGGGCCCCACCAACGGCGAGGAGCCCGTCGGCGCCGGCAACCCAGGATGCGGCCAGTGTCAGCTGGGAAGGCCGCGGTGACGCCACCCAGACACTGGTAACGCCGGCAACACGGGCAGGAGTGACGGTCATGAGCACGGTCGAGGGAAGTGGGTAACGCCCACCGGGGGCGTATGCACCGACCGAGCCGACGGGGATCCAGCGGTGTCCCGCCTGCCCGCCCTCGATGGAGATGTTCAGGTCGGAGAGACCCTCCCTCTGGGCGCGTGCGAACCCCTCGACCCGCCCGTGGACACGCAGGAGGAGGTCGCGGTCGTTGGGGGCGAGATCCTCGAACGCCGTTCTCATGTCGTCGCGATCGACGGTCAGTGACCTGCCGGGGTCTATGTCACCGAGGTCCTCGGCGTGGCTGCGGAGCGCCTCCTCGCCACCATTGCGGACCGCCTCGACGATCTCCGCGGCCACCTTGGTCTCGTCGGCGCCCGATGGTGCCGGACGGGCCCCGTTCAGCTCCGCAGGTGTCACCCTGCGCAACAAACCGCTCACTCTGTCTCCTTGACCCTCATGGGTCGTCGACTCAGTCTCCGCTCCCGACGGTCGAGGATCCTTGCGATCTCCTCGAGGCTCATTCCGGCAGCAAGGCTTTTTACCAAAGCGAAGTAGATCACGTCGGCCGCTTCGGCCCCCACCTCGGCGTCGGGGGCCACGAGCTCTCCGACTTCCTCGGCCAGTTTGGCATCGAGAAGTGACGGATCGTCGAGCAAGCGCACGGTGTTCGAGCCTGCGGGCTGGTTGGCGGCCGTCTCTCGAAGACGACGATCGAGCCTGGCCAGCCCGCGATCTTCGCCCCAGCAGGTGCGGGTGCCGCGATGACAGAACGGGCCACTCTGGCGCACCCTGAACCGGAGGGCGTCACGGTCACAGTCGACACTCACCTCGACCAGCTCCTGTGTGGCTCCCGACGTTTCACCCTTGACCCAGAGCCCCCGGGAGCGGCTCTGGTAGACACCCCGACCCGAAGCCAGCGCCGTGTCGAGGCTCTCCTGGCTGGAGTAGGCAAGGCCTAATGCGATGTCGTGCTCGTCGACGACGACAGTGGGCCAGAGCCCATCCGGTCGGTCACTGGTCATGGGGGCGGCCAGAGCCTCGCCGAGGCCGAGACGGCCCGTGTAGAGGGCCATCCCCACTTGGGCATCTGCTCCCATACGATCGAGCTCGGCGATCTCCTCGGCAGTGCTCACACCCCCGGCGATGGTGACCCGGGCGGAACCGGCCGATTCGACCACCTCCGCCGCCAGCTCGAGGTCGGTCCCTCCCAATCGCCCCTCTCTCTCGACGAAGGTCACGAGGAAGCCGGCACAGAGGTCACGGAAGACGCGGATGCTGTCGAGCAGGTCGCGACCGGTGGACCGCCGCCAGCCATGGGTCACCACCTCGCCGTCACGGGCATCGAGAGCGACGATCACCCGATCACGGGGCAGGCGCCGGAGAAATGCCGGGTCCGCGGCCGTTCCGACGACCACCTTCTCAGCCCCGGCATCCAGCCATGACCGCGCCCTCTCCACCGTGCGTATGCCGCCCCCGACCCGAATCGGGGCGATTCGACACATCTCCTCGACCAAGGCACTGTTCGACCCCTCTCCGCGGGCCGCGTCGATGTCGACTACCGCGACCTCACCCACTCGGGCGAACCTGTGGAGGACGGCGATCGGGTCCCCGGCGTCCACCACGGGCTCCTCACCACCGACGAGCTGCACGGTGGTCCCATCGACGATGTCTATCGAGGGGACGATCACGGTCGCACCCTGATGCCCTCGGCGATGACGAGACGCTTCAGCTCCGCCACGGTCGTCACGCCGTCGTGGAGTATCGAGGCGACCAGGGCGGCGGTGGCGCCGGCTCGATAGGCCGCGACCATGTCGCGGTGGCCCCCGGCACCACCCGACGCCACTACGGGGACGTTGACGGCGGCCGACACCTCACCGACGAGATCGAGGTCGTAGCCGCTCCCAGTACCGTCTCGATCCCAGCTCGTGAGCAGGATCTCACCGGCGCCCAGGGACACGACTCGACGGCACCAGGCCACGACATCGATACCGGTGCGCACCTCGCCACTTCGAACGACGACCTCCCAAACCGACCCGGACCGGGCGGCATCGACTGCCACCACCGTGCATTGCGCCCCGAAGCGCCGGCTCATCTCGGCGATCAGCGCCGGGCGCTCGACGACGGCCG
>JBAPYG010000120.1:0-7899 GCA_049284615.1 Acidimicrobiia bacterium | reverse complement strand
GCTCAGGACCATCTACCGATAGTTGCAATGCTGAGTTGGTTTTGGGGCCTGGTGGCCCTGGGGTACCTTGCGTTCGTAAGAGCGACTCATGGGGGACCCGCTCTCGGGCTGTCAGTGGGAGTCCTCTGGCTCGGCGTGGCTGTGACCAGCATCTTCGCGCCGCAAATGGTCACCGGAAGCGACCCGACGCAGATTCCGATCGCAGGGCTCGTCGCCCCGATCCTCGGGTGCTTGGCGACAGCCTTCCTGGCACTCAACGCCGTTCGCACCGGCGAGGACGACTGAGCGCCGGGAAACGCCGCATGCGTGTGCTAGACGTCTGACGACATGAAGACTGTGCTTTTGGTCGAAGGCCTGCGGAAGGCATACGGAACATTCGAGGCGGTCAGTGACGTCTCGTTCGAGGTGGCCCAGGGCGAGATCTTCGGAATCCTCGGGCCCAACGGGGCGGGAAAGACGACGACGGTCGAATGCATTCAAGGCCTGCGCCCTTACGACCGGGGCGACGTCACTGTGCTCGGGCTCGATCCACAAAGCCACGCGACAGAGATTCGGAGACAGGTCGGATCCCAGTTGCAGGAGTCTGCGCTTCCCGACCGGATCAGAGTCTGGGAAGCAATCGACCTGTTCGGTTCGCTCAGCGACCAAGGGCCGTCATCGGAGGAACTGCTGCGGGACTGGGGACTTTCGGAGAAAAGAACCGCCCGGTTCGACAGCCTCTCCGGCGGACAGCAACAGCGTCTCTTCGTCGCCCTGGCATTGGCCAACGATCCCAAGCTGGTGTTCCTGGACGAGATGACAACCGGACTCGATCCGGCATCGCGCCATGTGGCGTGGAAGTTGATCAAGCGGATCAGAGAACGTGGCACAACCGTCGTCCTGGTCACACACTTCATGGACGAGGCGGAGACGTTGTGCGACCGACTCGTTGTCATCGATGACGGTCGGGTGAAAGCAGAAGGTTCCCCTCAACAGCTGATCGAGACCTACGGTGGCGGCGTACGGGTCAGGTTCACCGCCGACGGCGCCGACCTGGCCTGGCTGCCGACCGTGGCCGGCGTCACCGACGTGATGCACGATCGGGGAAGATTCGAGGTGCGCGGCGCTGGTCCGCTGCTGGCTCACGTGGCGGCCGCGTTGGTGTCCCGCGGACTAGCTCCGATGGACCTCCGAGCCGAACGCGCCACCCTGGAGGATGTCTTCCTCTCGCTGACTGATGGCTCCGGGAGCGAGCAATGAGGCTGCTCGGGAAGATGTCGTGGCTGGAACAGAAACTGTTCCTCAGGGAACCGCTGACCGTACTGTTCGCTCTGGCCCTTCCTCTGGTAGTCCTGTTCGTGATGGGCGGCGTGTTCGGCAACGAATCGACCCCCGAGATCTATCGGGGCGTCGGCGCGATGAATTACTACGTGCCGGCATATCTCGCACTGGTGACCGCGTCGGTCGGCTTGATCAGTCTGCCCACCCACATTGCGTCTAATCGGGAGCGTGGTGTGCTCAAGCGGTACCGGGCCTCCGGCGTGCCAGCCTGGATCATCGTTGGCGCGGAGATCATCGTGATGCTCACCATCGCGACCGTTTCGGCGATCGTGCTGGTTTCGGTTGCCATGCCGACCCACGACGTGGTTGCCCCCGACTCCATACCGATGGTCATTGCCGGTTTCGTCCTGGTCGCATTGGCCTTCGCCTCCATCGGAGTGTTGCTCGGAGCCGTCCTGCCTTCATCCCGCGCCGCCCAGGCACTGGGTGTGCTCCTGTGGTTCGTCCTGCTCATCCTCGGAGGAGCCGGACCCCCTCCGGAAGTCCTCACCGGAGCGATGAGCACTATTGGCGATCTGACCGTTCTGCGTCAGGGGATAGAGGTCATGCAACACGGCTGGCTCAGCCTCGATCCCGGAGCCTCCTGGCTCATCGTCGGAGGAGCAATGACCATCGCCGCCGTCCTTGCCATCCGCCTCTTTCGCTGGGAGTGATCTGCCCCGTGTTGTCCCGCCGCCCGAATCGACCATTCCAGTCCCTTCCGGGGGCCGATCAGGCCGCAGGTGAGCAGTCTCGGCTCTCTGGCGTCGTTGTCCTGGAAGCCGCGAAGACGCGGCACTGACTGAAGGAAACGAGCTTGCGCCGAACTGAATGACCCGTGCCGATTGTCTCCAAACCATATGATCGAGAGCATTCGTACGACGGGCGGTGCGGACGAGAGCACGGAGCCAATCTTCGATGTCGTGACCCTGCAAACGGGTACGTTCCGGGGTGTGCTGATGAAGCCGCAGCTATGTTGTCGCTCCGGTCGGTGGGCGACAGTTTGTGGACGCGGCAATGGATCGGGTCGACCCGTTTCCTGCCATTTGTGAACGCTGGACACGGTGAGTAGAGGTCCGGGGTCTTTGGAGGGACTGACTCCTAAACCAGGAGAGTCAGAGATCCGATCGAGCGGGATCCCCGGTACCACATTTCCACCGACCCGTCTGAGCCTGCTGGATCTGCCGCACCGGTCGCACATTCCAGGAGTAACAGTAAGAAGGGTGGCCGTGCCGGGCCTTTCGCCCCTATGCATTCGATAGCCCTTCATCGATGATTCGAGAATGACACCTGAGGAGGTGAACAGTGCATGCCAAACAAGGCGATTGGCTGGTCGTGGGCAGTCATCATGTTGGTGAGCCGCCGAAACAAGCCGAGATTCTCGAAGTACGTGGCGACAAGGGATCCCCACCGTATTACGTGAGGTGGACAGACGGCCACGAGAGCCTCGTCTACCCGGGGTCGGACATCACAGTGGAGCAGCATCACAAGGCACGCAAACCGAGATAGGTGGATGTTCAAGCGCCGCCGCCGTTGAAGTGCGAGGCGTGGCGAAGCATGGTGACCCGAGTCGGCCAAATGCAGCCGGGGCCTTCTCAGGTCATCAGACGTCGGGCGTCGGTGATTAGTCGTGACAGCTGTTCGAGATCGACATCATCGATCGTGTTGAAACTGATGCTGCTTTTGCCAACCTTGACCTTGCCCAGCTTGTTCGCGTACTTCTCTGTCAGATAGCGGTTCCCGTCGGTGGCGTTGACGTAGATGCTGATGTAGTTCTGCTGGGCGGCGAGACCGACAATGAACCATTCGACTGTCTCACCGTTCGACTTCTGGTACGTGTACTCGCCTTCTTCGGTGGAATCAGTACCAAATTCCAAGGTCGTTGGCTAAAGGCAGGGCTGCTGGCGCTCGGGTTCATCGCCTTCCTCGCCGGCGCAACGATCCTTTTCACCTTCCCAGTCCATTGAGGTTGTGAGTCCTACTGACAGACCGCCTGGTTCATGGATCTCCAAGCTCTCTAGACCGGCCGAAGGGATCGCGTCCCGCGATTTGGTGTAAGTAGGTGAATCTCTGTGGGGCGGCTGTGGAGCGAGCGACGTAAGACCGTGTGAATCGCAGTGAGATTGCCCAGGTCGTTGGGCGTACTGCTCTGGTTCGTTCTCCTGAGCCTGGCCTGTCGACGTGGCTTTGGGAGTGAGGGAACGGTCGAAAGGCCCTGGACGCACCCTCTGCAATACGCGACGGTTGGCCAGTGTGAGCTACGGAAGGAAGTGACGGATGCCGTATCCACGATGGTTGGCACACATCAACAAGCGCATCTTCAACCCGGGACAGGTCAGAAGAGGGAAGTATCCCGTGATCACCCATGTCGGGAGGTCATCGGGAGCGCTATATCAAACCCCACTGGACGCATACCCAACCAAGACCGGCTACGTATTGGTTGCCAGATACGGACCCCAGTCGGACTGGGTAAGGAACGTGCTCGCGGCCGAGACTGCCACTCTCCGCGTAGGTGGTGAAGACCGCGAGTTGCGATCGCCGAGGCTGGTATCGCTAGACGAGGCCATCGAGGCGCTTGTCGTGGATGAGCCGCCGGCCGACTTCGCCAAGGCCGAAGACTTCATCTTGATGGATCAAAGCCACACGGTCGCTCGAGCTTGACCTTCCATCCGATGGCCGAGACCTTGGCCGACGATACGGTGGAACATGTGTTTCTCCGCGGAGGCCGACATCGTCGCTGGAGTGATCGTGACCGGAGTGGGCGTCGACGCTTTACGCCACGTTGGCCGTGAAGCAGCAATGGCGGCCATCCCAATTCTCTTCGGCTTGCACCAGTTGATCGAAGCGCCGGTGTGGTGGGGTGTTGAGGGTCAGGTGACGGAGGGGGTCGCCAGTGGAGCAGCATGGCTGTACCTACTCATCGCGTTCGGCGTCATACCTTGGACAGTTCCAACTGCATTCGCCAACTCGAACCAGATCGGCGTCGACGCTCGCTGATGACCTGGCTCATCGGCTTGGGCGTCTTGGTGGCAGCTGCCCTCACTGTCCCAACCGTGATGGGCCCGATCACGGTCACCGACGGTGGTCACTACCTCGCCTACTCGGCACCGCTGGTGCAAGGTGGCGTCATCACAGTGTTCTATGTCCTCGCAACATGTGGCGCGTTCTCGCTGTCCTCCGATCGGGTCGTACGGATCGCGGGAGTGCTGAACCTGGCAGTCGTTCTCCGGCCGTGATGCTCACCTCAGGCATCATCTGGCTGTGGTGCGTGTGGGCGGCCGTATCCAGCATCGCGATCGCAATTCACCTGCGACTCATGCATCCCCGACCAAGCCCGATCGGGGCGGTTGCTCAGTGAGGCAGGGGGTTGGCCCGTAGCCGATCCCACTCGCATCAGAAGAAGTCCCACCGACGGGCCGTCTCGAACAGCCGAGCTGCTGGAGGTGGGGGTCGTCACCGACGAAGAGGGCACGGCGGTTATCCACGCCATGAGAGCTCGCGCGAACAGGGCACGCAAACACGGTGTCCCGGACGAACGTCACCACCGGATCGTCGGTTTCGAAAGCTCGCCAATGATGTCGTAGTGCGTGAAGCTTGTGCAATGGAGCCACCCGGGCCGTGATCCCCACGGCGTCGACTTGTTCCTGCTGAGGAGGGCATATGGTCCTGGCCGATGTGACCTTCGACTCTGCCTCGCCGATTGGTGCGGACCGAAGCTGGGGTCGTGACTTCAACCGATCTTGATGCAATGTCCCTTGAATCGAGAGTGGAGACCCTCGGAGCGTTGAGTGACCCGATCCGTCTGTCGATCCTGGATCGACTGAGCTGTCATCAGCGGTGTGTCTGTGAGCTGCAGGAAGATCTGGACATCGCGCCGAATCTGTTGTCGTATCACCTGCGGATCCTGCGTGAGGCGGGCTTGGTCGAGTCGACTCGCCGAGGCCGCTGGGTCGACTATCGGCTCGCCGACGATGCCGGAGCCGCGGTCGCGGCGGCTTTGCCGCCTCCGCTGGCCGAGGTGCCGGCGTGACCACCCGTATCGACACCGCCCGGGTCACATCTCGCAATCTCGGATGTGTCCCCTCCGTTGCCGAGCTCGACGACCTCATCCGAAGGGTCAACCCGTGACCCGCCGCGAAGTCGCCGCAGCCGACACGCCGGTTCTGGAGCGGCTTTCCACTCTCAACCGGTTCCTCCCACTGTGGATCGGGCTGGCCATGGTCGCCGGGCTCCTCCTGGGCCGTCTCATCCCCGACCTCAACGACTGGCTCGACACCGTCAAGATCGGGTCCGTCTCGCTTCCCATCGCCGTCGGGCTGCTGGCCATGATGTACCCGGTGCTTGCCAAGGTCCGCTACTCACAGGTCGGTGAGGTCGCCACCGACCGCAAGCTCATCACCACCTCGCTCATCCTCAACTGGGTCGTCGGTCCGGCACTCATGTTTGCCCTCGCCTGGCTGCTGCTCCCCGACCTGCCTGAATACCGCACCGGATTGATCATCATCGGGCTGGCCCGCTGCATCGCCATGGTGCTCATCTGGAACGACCTCGCCTGCGGGGACCGCGAAGCTGCCGCAGTCCTCGTCGCCGTCAACTCCGTCTTCCAGATCGTCGCCTACTCGATCCTCGGCTACTTCTACCTCCAACTCCTCCCCAGCTGGCTCGGGCTCGACACTGCAGCACTCGCCGTGACCATGTGGGAGATCGCCAAGATCGTCCTCGTCTTCCTCGGCATCCCCCTCCTCGCCGGCTATCTGACCAGACGATGGGGAGAACGGACCCGCGGCCTCGCCTGGTACGAGAACGAGTTCATCCCCCGGATCGCCCCCTGGGCGCTCTACGGGCTCCTGTTCACGATCGTCGTGTTGTTCGCTCTCCAAGGCGAGACCATCACCGAGCGACCATTCGACGTCGCCCGCATCGCCATCCCCCTCCTCGCCTACTTCGCGCTCATGTGGGGCATCTCATTCGCTCTAGGACTCCGCCTCAGGTTCAGCTACGAGAAGAACACCACCGTTGCATTCA
The DNA here is from genome assembly GCA_049284615.1 of Acidimicrobiia bacterium. GTDB lineage: Bacteria > Actinomycetota > Acidimicrobiia > Spongiisociales > ZC4RG35 > JANQRA01. Next base: position 1,575 of record JBAPYG010000120.1, on the reverse strand, counting down.
CCGCCGCCAGCAACAACTTCGAACTCGCCATCGCCGTCGCCATCGGAGTCTTCGGTGTCACCTCCGGAGAAGCACTAGCCGGCGTCGTCGGCCCCCTCATCGAAGTCCCCGTCCTCGTCGGCCTCGTCTACGTCGCCCTCTGGGCCCGCCAACACTTCTACCCCCTACACAGCAAGGAGCCACGATGAACTGCTACGAGTGCGCCCAAAGCGGGTTGACTACACCAGCGGTCGCCGTCTGCCATGACTGCGGCGCCGGTGTCTGCCCCGACCACGCCAGTCCAGGACAGCACACCCTGACCGTGGTGCGCGCCACCAACACTCGATCCCCGGTCGACCCTCCCCAACGCCGGATCTGGTGCCGGACCTGTGCCGCCGCCATCGACGCAGCCAACGAGTCCTCCGCGGCCAGGAGAGACGACCGCACGGTCAGCGCCTCGACCGGACCCAGGCGATGACTACACCGGCCACCACGCAGACCTACCGGGTCCACGGGGTGAGCCGACCCGGCGGCCACGGCAAGATCCGCTGCCACACCACCGACATCAAAGCCGACACCGGATCCATCTCCGACGGGTTCCGCCCCGGCCCCGCAGAGCTGCTCTGCGCCTCCCTCGCCGCCTGCCTCCTCAAGAACATCGAGCGCTACTCCGAGATGCTTCCCTTCGAGTACGACCTCGCCACGGTGGAAGTCGAAGCAGAGAGACAAGACACGCCGCCGCAGATGACCCGGATGCACTACCGCATTGAGATCGCAACCGACGAACCCGACCACCGGATCGAACTCCTACACCGCAACATCCGCAAGTTCGGAACCGTCACCAACACATTGGCCGCCGCATGCGAGCTGACGGGAGAAGTCATCGCCCACCGGTCACACCATGCCGTCGCCTTCCCCAAATGACCTGAGATCGGAGAGCGCCTCTCCACTTCATAGGTGCTCGAGTTTCTCAAACATCTGGCTCTGCGTGGCGCGACGCTCGCCACTGATCCGGGAACACCGACCCAGCGCGCTCCACTCCCTCGACCGGCAACGTTCAGTATTCGAGCCATTCCAGGTTGACCCCCTCGCAGAGAATGAGGTGCTTCGAGACCATCATGTGTGGGGCACTTGTGGAGCGAGGGGTCTCAGGAAGGTGCTCGACGGCAAGAGCTTGAGTCGCGCGAGATCGCTCTGACCAGGGTGTTTGGTGGAGCTGACGGATTTGAACCCGTGACCCCCTCGTTGCGAAAGATGTGGTCAAAAGCCTCTGACCAGGGGGTTCACTCGTCTTCTGGCGGCTTGTGGGGCGGGTGTGGAGCGAGCGACGTGAGGCGTTGTGAGACAAAAGTGAGACCTGGTTGGACTTGTCAAGTATGCCGATGTCAGTGCCTATGACACGGCCTCACGTCGAGGATGAGGACGAATCCGGCGGACCTCATCACCCTCGTCCTGTTGCGCGTGGTAGAGGTCCCATCGCATCTGACCGTTCATCCAGAAGCCACTCGACGTGCCAAAGTACCGCGAGAGCCTCAGGGCGGTGCTCGGAGCCATGCCACGACGCCCGTTGACGATCTCATTGACCCTCTGATAGGG
>JBAPYG010000119.1:0-19855 GCA_049284615.1 Acidimicrobiia bacterium | reverse complement strand
GGTGCAGGCGAGGGTGGTGACCGCCGGCCGTGCCATCGAGATCGCCAACCTCGAGCGCGACAGCCATCTCCAGGAGATCGTCCACGAGCTACGTACCCCACTCGCGGTCATGGGCACCAATCTCGAGCTGGCGGGCTCTGGCGGGGACGCCGACAAGTACCTCACCGCGGCGCAGAGGGCGGTGTCCCGGATGTCGAGGACGGTCGATGACCTCTCAGGGCACGGCCGGCTGGCCGTGGAAGCCGATGATGAGCCGATCGACCTGGCCAGGGTCGCCGAGACCGTGGCTCACGAGCACGTCGGCCCGGGCCGGGCCCGGGGCGTCTTCGTCAGGCTGGCTGCCGGCGACGCTCTGGTGGTCAGAGGCGTCGATCCCGCCGCCCTCCGCACGGTGGTGGGGAATTTCATGAGCAACGCCATGCGATTTGCGCCCAAAGGGTCGGTGGTCGGTCTCGACTGGGGAGCGGAAGGCGAGTGGGCGTGGATCTCCGTGACCGACCAGGGGCCCGGCATGTCGACCCAGGATATGACCCGTGTCTTCGAGAGAGGCTGGCAGGGCTCGCACGACCGGGACCGCAGGACCGGCTCCGGCCTGGGGCTCACCATCGCCCGCCAATTCGCCGAGGCCCAAGGCGGGCACGTCTCCGTCGACTCGGAGGAGGGCGGTGGGGCGACTCTCGCCCTTTGGCTGCCCCTCACGGACACCGCCGTTCCAGACCGGATCATGGCAGCCGACGGTGTCAGGCCGCTCACGCGCCCGTGGATGGCCGCGGCCTCCTCGACGGTTTGACGAGGTTTTTAAGACCCGAGTCATACGTTCTCGCCGACTGCATTCACCGACCGGAGGTTTCCATTGACTCAGCTCGACTCGCGGCCGCACTCATCGCGGCCCAAGCGTCGATCATGGCGTGACCTGCCCGCCTCCCCACCCGTGGGTGAGGTGGCAGACCCCACAGACACCCAAATCCTCGAACCCGCACCACCAACACCACCGATCGATCCCGATCAGGGTGCGACAGACGACCGAAGCGGGCGCTCGCCGTGGTTCACCGCCGGCGTCGTATCCATAGCCCTGGCGCTGATCGCCGGTGGCGTTTGGTTCTGGCAGCGCGACGCGGCAGGTGGCACGACACCGACCGTCACCGCGACGCAAGCCGAAGCCGGCAGCCCCACCGCGGTGGCCGAGGCACTCGGCCCGGCGGTGGTTCACATCGAGGTGCTCGGTGGGCTCGACGCCGGTGGGGGCGTCGGTTCTGGCGTGATCTATGACACGTCCGGCCTCGTGCTCACCGCACACCACGTCGTCTCGTTCTCAGACGAGGTGACGATCAAGACCGCCGACGACAGATCCTTCAACGGTCGGGTCGTAGGTCGCGCTCCCGAGCGCGATCTCGCTGTCGTGGCCCTCGACGACGCCGACGGTCTCACCGCGGCGACCATCGCCGAGCCGGGGACAGTGGAGGTCGGTGAGCCCGCCATCGCCCTGGGTAGCCCCTTCGGCTTCCAGCAGTCGGTCACTGCCGGCATCATCTCGGGCCTCGATCGCGAGCTGGAGACCCCGGTCGGCCTGCTCACCGGTCTCATCCAGACCGACGCACCGATCAACCCGGGCAACTCTGGCGGTCCGCTCGCCGACGCCGAGGCCAAGGTCATCGGGATCAACACCGCAATTGCCTCGATGTCGGGTGGCAACGACGGTGTCGGATTCGCGGTGCCGGTCGAGGACTTCGCCGATGTCATCGCCGAGGTGGAGGCCGCCGGTGGCGTCGACGCGCCGACCATCCCGGCCCCGGACGACCTTCCGGGCCTCGACTCCCTGATACCGGGTCTCGATGACCTGCTCCCCGGGCTCGACGACCTCTTCGACCTGGACAACCCACAGGGTCTTCAGGGTCTCCCCGGTCTCGAAGACATGCTGGACGAGCTGTTCGGCCTCAACGACATGCCACCGGAGCTGCAGAGGTTGTTCGAAGACCTGCTCGGCGTGCCGGGCGAAGGAGACGGATCATGAATCAAGACAACAACACCTCCGTGTTCGGCACGCCAGACCTCCAAGCGATGCAGCTTCGAGAGGTCGCCTCCGAGCTGCAGCGGGTGATCGTCGGTCAGGAACGAGTTCTGGAGAGAGTTCTCGTCGCGCTCCTCGCCGGTGGGCACTGCCTGCTGGAAGGTGTGCCGGGTCTGGGCAAGACACTGACCGTGTCGACACTGGCGAAGACACTGGGAGGGACATTCACCAGGATCCAGTTCACTCCCGACCTGCTGCCCTCGGACATCGTCGGCACCCGCATCTATCGGCCGTCGACAGAGAGCTTCGACGTCGAGTTGGGCCCGGTCTTCGCCAACTTCGTCCTGGCCGACGAGATCAACCGGGCGCCGGCCAAGGTTCAGTCGGCTCTGCTCGAGGTCATGGCGGAGCGGCAGATCTCGGTCGGAGGCACCACCTATGAGCTGCCTGCGCCCTTTCTCGTGCTCGCCACGCAGAACCCGATCGAGTCGGAAGGGGTCTACCCACTGCCCGAGGCACAACGCGATCGGTTCCTGATGAGAATCCCGGTGGATTACCCGACTGCCGCCGAGGAGCACGACATCGTCGAGCGGTCGGCGGGCCACGTGCCGACACCGAGCCCGATCCTCTCCACTGAGGACGTGGCCGGATTGCAGCGAGTGACCAACGAGGTCTATGTCGACAAGGCGGTGCAGGATTATGCGATCCGCCTGGTCCTGGCGACACGGCACCCATCGGAGCATGGTGTCGACATCGAAGGCCTCCTCGCCTACGGGGCAAGCCCGCGGGCCAGCATCGGTCTGATCAGTGCCGGCAAGGCCCTCGCCTTGTTGCGGGGTCGTGACCACGTTCTGCCCCAGGACGTCTACGACATCGCCTACGACGTGCTGAACCACCGGCTCGTGCTCTCCTTCGACGCGGTGGCCGACGGTGTGGGTGTCGACGACGTCTTGGTCGAAGTCCTCACGACAGTCGTGGCGCCCCGTCTCTCCAGCTCGCAGCTCATGGGCAGTCGCTCGTCCTTGGTCGGCTGATGTTCAGACGACGACAGAAACCACCGTCGGGCGTGCAGCCGATCCCGAGACGGTCCAAGGTGACGACACCGTCGCAGGTGCCCATCGACCGACTCGAGCTCACGGTCATGCATCGTCTCGACGGATTGCTCTCCGGCGACTACGGGGGGTTGTTCCCCGGGCACGGCTCGGAACGGGGCGAGGCTCGGCCCTATGTCCCAGGTGACGACCCCCGTCACATCGACTGGGCGGTCACGGCTCGCAATCACGAGCCCCATGTCCGCGACATGATCTCCGATCACGAGCTGGACGTCTGGATAGTGCTCGACTCCTCGTCGAGCCTCGGCTTCGGCACCGGTCTCACCACCAAGCACGAGATCGCCTGGTCGGTGGCCGGTGCGTTTGGCCTGCTCGCCTCCACGGGAGGAAACCGGGTGGGAGCGGTCCGGACCACGACAGCGGTTGGAGAGAAGCGACCCCGGGTCTTCCCGGCCCAGGCTGGTTCGGCGCACACGGCTGCGGTCCTCAGCGGTCTTCGCACCGAGCCGGTCGACGGTGACGCCGGCGATCTCGCCGGCGCAATCGACATGGTCTCCCGTGCCGCGCGACGCAGGGGCATGGTCGTGGTGATCTCCGACTTCCTCGGCGACAAAGTCTGGGAACAGCCCCTTCGACGAATGGCCGCCCGTCACGAAGTCGTCGCGGTCGAGGTGATCGACCCACGTGAGGTGGAGATCCCCGACGTCGGCCTGGTCTCCGTGGTCGACCCCGAGACCGGCGAGCGGCGTCTCCTCGACACCGCCGACGGCGAAGTCCGCGCCACGTATGCCCGTCTCTCCCGCTCCCGCCGCGCCGAGGTGGCGGACGCCTTCAAGCGGGCCGGAGCCGACCATCTGGTCCTTGTCACCGACCGGGACTGGGTTCTCGACTTCGTGCGCTTCGTCTCGAGCCGCAAATCACGTCTGATGTCGGCGAGGAGGTCGGTCTGATGGAGAATCTCTCGTTTCTCGCTCCGGGACGACTCGCTCTCCTGGCCCTGCCGCTGGCCCTGGTGGTCGGGTACGCACTGCTGCAGGCGCGTCGTAGGCGGTACGCACTTCGCTTCACGACGGTGGCGATGCTCGACAAGGTGGCGCCAGACCGTCCGGGATGGCGTCGCCACGTCACTGCCCTGGGGTTGATCGTGGCCGTGATCGTGGCGACACTCGCCTTCGCCAAACCAGTCATCGCAGGTGAGGTCGTGTCGGACTCGAAGCTCGTGATCCTCGCCATCGACACGTCGATCTCGATGGAGGCGACCGACGTGCCCCCCACTCGGATCGACGCAGCCCGCGATGCCGCCGGGGTGTTCCTCGACTCGGTACCCGAAGGTGTCGCCGTGGGTGTCGTCGCCTTCGATGGGAATGCCCGCCAACTCATTGCCCCGACCACCAGGCTCGAAGCCGTGCGCGGGGTGATCGACCGGGCCATCGACCGTCAGGGCCTGGGGGAGGGGACGGCAATCGGCGAGGCGGTCTTCCTCGGCATCGATGCCATCGAGAGCACCGTCGCCGCCGATGAGGAGGAGGCGGGGAGCGAAGACCCCGCGGGGACCATCGTCCTGCTCTCCGACGGTGACACCACGATGGGCCGACCCAACGACGAGGCCGCATCGGCGGCCCGCGCCGCAGGTATCCCGGTGCACACCATCGCGTTCGGCACCGACTCGGGCACTATCGACGACCCCATCGCGGGCAGCGTCCCGGTGCCGGTCAACGAGGCAGCCCTCGAGCAGCTGGCGCATCAGACCGACGGTCAGGCCCTCACCGCGGCCACGGCCGATCAGCTGAGCGACGTGTACGAGGGTCTGGGTGAGTCGGTCACCGTCGAGCGTGAGCAGGTCGAGGTGGGCGATCTGTTCGCCGGCGCAGCCATGGCGCTGCTCAGCCTCGCCGGACTCGGCTCGCTGGTCTGGTTCGGTCGTCTTCCCTAGGGGTGACGTCTCCGGCCGGTGACCGGCCGAGACGTCCACCCCGTCAGGGTTGGACGGCGGTGCCCGAGTCGGGGTCCGAGATCAGGCTGGAGACGTCGACGGCCTCGAAAGCGGAGCCGGGGACGTCCTTGATCTCTCGGAGCACGTCGTTGTCCCAGCGCTCGTCGGGCGCACCGGAGACGTACCAGGCAGACCCGTTGTCCGCCAGGATCATCCCGTATCGCTTCATGGCGGTGAGTATCACCCGGGTCTCCGGCGAATAGCCGGAGATGTCGAAGCTGGACTTCAGGCGAAACCGTTGCCCCATCGGAGGCAACGAGACGCTCGACGAGCTCGAGGCGTCGTGTCTCGCAGGCCACACATGTGCCGACCTCGTCTCAGGTGCGGTGAATCTGAGGGCGTGCTCGATCGCCCCGGAGCGGACCTCGTCGTAGCGGACCAGACCGGGGAATATGGGCAGACCCGCAGCGTCGGCCGATGTCCAACCATCCGGGCGCAGCCGACTGCTGTCCAGGTCGTACCTGGCCCCGGACGCCGCGGTCCACCGGCTCCCCGGGCCCGGGGTGGCATCGAACAGCTCGAACAGCTCGCATCGATGTCGATCTACGACGATCACGTGACGATCCCCGGTCCCGGATGCGCCACCCTCGACAGGGGCGTCGAGAGGAATCGGGAATGGCCCAGGGTCGGACTCGGAGCCGTAGGCGTCATAGGTTATCGAGACGAGCGGCTCGTTGGGGCCTACCTCCAGATATGGGATGCCGATCGGGCTCATGGAGCTCGGGGGCCACACACCGGACCCGAAGTCGGGGTGGAGGGTGGCCGTTGCCCCGATCGAGGCCACGTATTCGGAGGAGCGGGAATGCACCGGAAGGTGATCCACGCGTGTGTTCCATATGTCGTCGTCGGGGAAGATGGGGCAGCGGGGCGGAGGTGGGCTCGGGCTCAGCCCGATGGCTCGCGTGAGGAAGCTCGCCATCGCGTCCCTGGTCACGATGTCGTCGGGACAGAAGCGATCGTTCACAGGTGGGTTGCAGCCCATGGTGACTCCGACCGCGGCGATCTTCTGAATCTCGGGCTCGAAGATGTGCCCGTCGTCGTCGACGAATCGATCGTCGTTCGACTGCGCGTACCGGAAGGCCCGAGAGAGCATCGCCGCCATCGCGCCCCTGGTCATGGCGCGGTCCGGACAGAAGCGGTCGTTTGCCGGTGGGTTGCAACCCCTCGTGATCCCGGCTGCTGCCAGCCTGTTGATGTCGCCTTCGAAGAGATGGCCCTCGTCGTCGACGAAGAAGTCATGGTGCGACGTCGGAAGGCTCAGGGCCCGCGACAGGAACGCCGCCATGGAGCCGCGGACGACAGTGTCCCGCGGGCAGTACCGATCGTTGGCCGGTGGGTTGCACCCTCTCGTGATCCCGGCCTCGGCTATCGCCTCTATCGAGCCCTCGTGGATGTTGCCGTCGTCGTCGACGAATGTCCCACCGGGGGCGAGGACGGCGGTGAAGACGACCAAGGCGAGCGCGGTCAGCCAATTCACGCGTGCTACATCGGCAAGATCTGGATGTCGCTGAACCGGGAGGCGTCTCCCGGTGAAGTCGAATCAGCGTCGGCGAGACGGGACGACGTTCACGTGCCCCAGCCTTCGGGGGGCTGTTGGTATCCCTCGGAGAACGTGAAGTACTCCCGAAGGCTGCGGCACAGCCCGTCGGGCTCGAAAACGAGCAGCAATGCGCCGCCGATGGTCACCGGGTCTTCGTTGACCTTCATGGTGGTCCAGAACTCGACCACGGCCCGGTCGCCGTCGACGAATGGCGCACCCATACGGACCGTCACGTCGGACTGCACCGAGGTCACTCCGGTCCAATACTCGACGATGCCCGACCTTCCCTGGTTCGGCTCCTGGTAGATGTCGTTGCGATACGTGCCATCTTCGGCGAACAGAGCCGCGGCGGCCGCGCTGTCGGCCGTTTCCCAGGCCACTCGATACGAATCGGCCCATCGATCAACACTTTCCCGATCCATCCTCACCTTCTTCTCGATCGTCGTGGACGATACCCCGCTGTGCCCTGCCGACGTCATCGCACGACGTGGATACCGCAACGGATCTGGGCGGAAATGGGCATGCAGAAACCCCATACAATCGGTTGCGCAATCGGTTGCAGGGTCGTATTGTCGCCGCAAGACCGGTCGTGAGCCACGGGCCAGGACGGTCCGCGTCGGCCGACCGGTCCATGAGGAGGAAGAACGAATGAAACGCTATCTGGCACTGCTCGCAGTGCTCGCCCTGGTCCTCGCCGCCTGTGGGGATGGGGACAGCACCGATACCACCGAAGGCGCAACGGACACGACCGCGGGCGCGACGGACACCACCGAGGGCACGACCGACACCACCGAGGGAGCAACGGACACCACGGCGGGCGGCGCCGAAGGTGAGCCGATCGTCTTCGCAACCTCGCTCCCGTTGACGGGTGAGTTCTCGTTGGTCGGCGCCAAGCACCAGGACGGCTATCAGTTCTGTGTCGACGAGATCAACGCCCGCGGCGGTCTCCTCGGACGTCCCGTCGAGTTGGTCGTCGAAGACAACCGCTCCGACACCGAGGTCGTCGTCACCCAAACCGAGCGCTTCATCACGGTCGACAACGCCGATGTCCTGTTCGGGACCTTCTCCAGCCTCCTTGGCTACCCGGCGTCTTCGATCGCCGAGCAGAACGGGATGGTCTATCCGATGCCGTCCTCCGGCGCCCTAAGGGTTTGGGAGCGCGGCTATCAGAACATCTTCTACTTCCAGCAGTTGGTCGCAGAGGAGACCGGGTCATCGATCGTCGATCTCGTCGAGTACTACACCGATCAGGGGATCATCACCGAGCCCATGCAGACGGCAGCGATCGTCTCGGCAGATGACTTCTTCGCCGGTGCCATTGCCAACGGCTTCCTCGGCGGCGAGGTCAGCTTCCCCGACTCCGACGAGACGGTGAGCCTCGCTCCTGGCTATGCCGAGCAGCTCGGCATGGAGGTCGTGTTCGACCAACAATGGCCCGTCGGATTCACCGACTGGCTGACGCTGGCGAACTCGATCGCGGCGGCCGAGCCTGATTTCATCGCCATGACGACGGCGTCGCCCGACGAGGCCATCTCGCTGCTGCGAGCCCTCGAGACCGTGGGCTACAACGGTGCCGAGATGATCTACAGCTCACAGGGTGCCCAGGCCGAGTTCCAGGAGGAGCTGGGCTCCACCGCCGACGGTGTGGTCATCCATGCCGTGTGGGCGCCACAGGCGAACTGGGAAGGCACGCTGGCCGGCGAGCCCTACAGCAACCAGGACTTCATCGACAACTTCACCGAGGCCTACGACCGCCCGCCAGACGAGGACGAGGCCATCCCGTTCGCCGTCTGTCAGGGCATGGAGCAGGCGATCACCGGAAGCGGCGACACAGACAACGCCGGCATGAGCGAGTGGTTGCATGGCCGCACCGAGGACGACCCGGTGCAGACGATCATGGGTGACTTCGCCTGGGACGAGCGCGGGCTTCCCGCCGGTCGCGCCTTCCTCGTCGATCAATGGCAGGGCGAGGACCTAGCTCTCGTCTATCCGGTTGGCGAGTTCCCCGGGACCGCCGACCTGGTATACCCCAAGCCTCCGTTCGGCGGATAACGAACAGCGACGTGCCCGGGGCCCGCGATACGCGGGCCCCGGGCCCATCACCGACGGACACCCGGCGAGAGTGACAGAATCGACCTATGGCCCTTCTTGAGCTCGCCTCGGTGACCAAGACCTACGGCGGCATCGTCGCCGTCGACAACGCCACCTTCTCTGTCGAAGAGGGAGGGATAACGGCACTGATCGGCCCCAACGGGGCGGGGAAGACGACAGCCTTCGACACCGTCTGTGGCGTCGTGTCGGCCGACTCCGGCACCATCACCCTGGACGGCCGGCCTATCACCAATCTCCGACCACACACGATCGCCCGACGTGGCATTGGCCGCACTTTCCAGATAACCCGTGAGCTGGGCGAGATGAGCGTGCTCGAGAACATGGCCGTCACCGAGGTCCCCAACGGCTTCAAGAGCCTGCTGGGAGGGAGGATCACCACAGCCGAGGAGGAGCAGGCGATGGAGCTGCTGACATTCGTGGGCATCGACGGCCTCGCTCACGAGCCGGCGAAGCGACTGTCCTACGGGCAGCGCAAGCTGCTCGAGTTCGCCTCCGTTCTCATGACGGACCCCAGGCTCATCATGCTCGACGAACCGGCGGGTGGCGTGAACCCCGCCCTCTTGGACCGCCTCGTGGACCGCATCCGCGCCGTGAACGAGAGAGGCACGACCTTCCTCATCGTGGAGCACAACATGGACGTGGTCATGTCGCTCTCCGACTCCATAGTCGTGATGGCCCATGGTCAGGTCCTCATTCAGGACTCTCCGGAGATCGTTCGCGAAGACGAGCGCGTGCTCGACGCCTATCTGGGGGAGGCTTGATGGCCCTCCTCGAGTTGGACGCGGTGCGCGCCGGTTACGGCAATGGGCCAGACATCCTCACCGATGTCTCCATCGAGGTGGAAAGGGGCCGGTCCTACTGTGTCATCGGCCCCAATGGGGCGGGGAAGTCGACGATGCTCAAAGTCATCTCCGGCCTCCTCAAGCCAAGGGATGGCCGGATCGTCTTCGACGGCAACCCGATCGCGGGCAGACGACCGGACCAGATCCTCTCTGCGGGTGTGTGCTTCGTGCCTCAGGACCGCACCGTGTTCCCCGACATGACGGTGAGGGAGAACCTGGCGATGGGGGGATATCTGCTTCGTGACCGGGAGAAGGTGAGCCGTCGCATCGATGCGGTGACCGAGATCTTCCCGATACTCGCCGAGCGCTCCCACCAGCATGCGCAGAGCATGTCGGGGGGCGAGCAACAGATGCTCGCCCTGGGGCGAGCGCTGATGATCGAACCCCAGCTGATGATGGTGGATGAGCCCAGCCTGGGTCTGGCCCCTCAGTCGGCGCGTCAGGTGTTCACCACGATAAGACGGCTCTCCGATGAGCTCGGCGTGACCATTCTGATGGTCGAGCAAAACATCCGGAGGGGGCTCGAGTTGACCGATCACGCCTTCGTCCTCGATCTGGGCACCAAGCGATTCGAAGGCGAATCGGCCCAGATCTCGGATGACCCACGTGTCCGCGATCTCTATCTGGGCAGCATGGCGCCGGAGGAGGGGACATGACCCAGTTCATCCAGGTGGTCATCCTCGGCCTCCTCCTCGGTGGGGTGTATGCCCTCATGGCTTCGGGTCTGACACTCATGTTCGGGGTCATGCGGGTGGTCAACCTGGCGCACGGCGCCTTCATAATCCTCGGCGCCTACTTCGCCTATTACCTGTTCGAGTGGATCGCTCTCGACCCGTTCATATCGATGGCACTGGCGATCCCGGTGTTCTTCGTGCTCGGCGTCATCCTGCACCGCCTGCTGTTCCCCCGACTCGAGGGCTCCGCACGCTTCGGTGAGATGACCGTGCTCCTCACCTTCGGCCTTGCCTTCATCGTCGAGGGCCTCATGTCCTATTTCTTCACCGGCATCTTTCGCACCACCGACCCGTCGTATGCGACGCAGGCCTTCCACGTGGGCTCCTTCTTCATTCCCAAGGCACAGTTCTTCGCCTGTCTGGCGAGCATCGCCCTTCTCATCGGTCTCTGGGCGTTCCTGAAGTGGACCCGGGTCGGCTCCGGGGTTCGGGCCACGATGCAGAACCGCGATGCCGCTCAACTGGTTGGAGTCAACGTCCGTGGGGTCTCCACCTTCTCATTCGGCATCGGCATGGCGGTGGCCGGCGCCGCAGGCTCATTGGTCAGCTTCTTGTTCCCGTTCTTCCCTTTCCGACACTGGCAGTGGATCGCCATACTCCTGTCCCTCATCGTCGTCGGTGGGATGGGCAGCATCAAGGGCGCCGTGATCGCAGCCCTGGTCCTCTCGGTCCTGAGCTCCATCGTCACCACCGAGCTGAGCCCGATCTGGGCCCCGCTCACCTTCTTCCTGGCTCTGTTCGTCACCCTCATCATCAGGCCGCAGGGCCTGTTCGGTAAGACGAGGCGAATCTGATGACCGATCTGAAGGAGAGCCTGCCCCAGACCTCCAACACGAGCCGCAAGTCTCGTCGCAGCAGATGGATCGTCCTGGGCCTCGTGCTCCTGCTCGCCCTGACCTTGCCCCTGGCTCGATGGATCGGCTCCTACAACTACGTCCTTCAGTTGGGGATCGTCGTGTTCATGTGGATCTCGCTGACCTCGAGCTGGAACATCCTCGGCGGATACACCGGGTATATCTCCCTCGGGCACAACGTGTTCTTCGGAGTGGGCGCGTATGTCTCGGGCGTGTTGCTCGTCGAGCTGGGTTTCTCCCCGTTCGCGACCGCCGCCCTCGCCGGACTGGTGGCGCTGATCCTCGGCATCATCGCCGGTCTCATCACGTTTCGGACCAAGGGCCCTGCCTTCATCGTCGCCACCATCGCCATGCTGCTCGTCGTCTTCATCCTGATGGACAATTGGGAGTTCATCGGAGCGTCGAACGGTCTCAGCCTGCCGCTTCCCGAGTTCCCCGTCGAGTGGGTCAAGGTGCCGTTCTATTACGCCATGCTGGTGACGGCAATCCTCGCCGTCCTCCTCGGTCACAGGGTGGCCCACTCAAAGATGGGGCTCGCCTTGCGTGCCATCGCAGAGGATGAGGTCAAAGCCGAGGTCGCCGGGATCAACACCCGTCTCTTCAAGCTGATGGCGTTCGCGTTGAGCGCCTTCTTCCCTGGTGTGGCCGGAGCCATCTGGGGCTACTCGCTGACCTACCTGCGACCCACGGCTTTCTTCCTGATCAGCGTGGCTGCCCAGATGGTGCTCATGGCCATCATCGGCGGCCGGGGCACCGTCGCCGGGCCTGTGGTCGGCGCGGTCTTCATGGTGTCGCTCAACGAGCTCTCCATCAGGTACTTCGGGGCATCGGAGCTCAATCTGACCATCACCGGGGTCGTGATGGTGCTCGCCCTTCTCTTCTTCCCGATGGGCCTGGTCGGGACGCTCCGGGAGAGGGGGCGTCTTCCCGGCTGGTTGGACTGGGATTGACGTGACATCCCGGCCACTCGTGATCGCCATGAACGGCGTAACCGGGAGGATGGGTCGTTCCCAACACCTGGAGCGGTCGATCATGGCGATCAGGGAGGAGGGCGGGGTCGAGCTTTCCGATGGGTCACGGATCCTCCCGGAGCCGGTCCTCGTCGGGAGGGACGAGGCTCGCCTGATGGGGCTGGCCGATCGGTTCGGCCTCGACAACATCAGCACCGACGTGCAGGGGGTCCTCGCCGACCCTGACGTCGACGTCTACTTCGACTCGCAACGAACCGATCTACGCGCCGACGCCGTGCTGGCCGCCCTCGATGCGGGCAAGGCCGTCTACTGCGAGAAGCCGCTCGCCGAGTCGGCCGCCGTCGCCCACGACCTGGCTCGCCGTGCCCAGGCATCCGGCGCGAAGAACGGGGTGGTCCATGACAAGCTCTTCCTACCCGGTCTCCTCAAGCTGCGCAGGCTGGTGGATGAAGGCTTCTTCGGACGGATATTGGGGATCGAGGTCGACTTCGGCTATTGGGTGTTCGAAGGTGGGGACCGCCCTGCGCAGAGACCGTCATGGAACTACAAGGCCGAGGAGGGTGGGTCGATCATCCTCGACATGTTCCCCCACTGGCAATACGTGATCGAGGGTCTGTTCGGGCCGATCGAGTCGGTCTCGGCACTCGGTGTCACCCACATCCCGACTCGCTTCGACGAGGGCGGTGTCTACGACGCCACGGCCGATGACGCCGTCTATGCCACTCTGACATTGGAGAGCGGCGCCGTGGCCCAGATCAGCTCATCGTGGGCGACCCGGGTGAATCGAGACGATCTGGTGGTCTTCCAGGTCGACGGGGTGGCCGGTTCGGCGGTGGCCGGTCTCCGCGATTGCGCGGTGCAGACCCGCGAGGAAACACCCGACGCGGTGTGGAACCCCGACGTCCCCAATCCCATCGACCATAGGTCGCTGTGGAGCCCGGTCGACGCCGGAGAGACGTACGACAACGGCTTCAAGCTGCAATGGGAGCGATTCATCCGCCATGTGGTGGCCGATGAGCCCTTCCCGTGGGACTTCGCCTCTGCGGCGCGCGGCTCCGACCTGGTGGAAGCTGCGATGCGCTCGTGGCGAGAGCGACGGTGGGTCGACCTGAGCGATGTCTGACGACCCTGTCTCCCGGCTCAGTCTCAACCAGAAGACGACGAACCGGCTCGTTCTCCCCGACGCGGTAGACGCCTGTGCCCGCGCCGGTCTCGACTGGATCGGACTGTGGCGTGAGCCGGTGGCCGAGTTCGGTCTCGAGCGATCGGCGGAGGTGCTGGCCGATCGTCGCCTGGGGGTCTCCAGTCTCTGTCGCGGGGGGTTCTTCCCTGCTCCCTCGGAGGAGGAGTTCGAGGCCAACGTGGCCGACAACCTGCGTGCGGTCGACGAGGCCGCCGTTCTGGGCACCGACGTGGTCGTGCTGGTGTGCGGTGGGGTCGCCGGCGACGGGCTCGACGAGTCCCGAAGCCAGGTGGCACGGGGCATCTCACTCGTCGCGCCTCATGCCGCCGACCGGGGTGTCCGGCTCGCCATCGAGCCGCTGCACCCGATGTATGCCGCCGATCGATCGGTCATCGTCACACTTGCCCAGGCTCTCGACCTGGCAGAGCAGCACCCCCCCGAGCTCGTCGGGGTGGTGATCGACACCTTCCACCTGTGGTGGGATCCAGACGTTTGGGCACAGATCGCCCGCGCCGGGAAGCGAATCTTCGCCTATCAGGTGTGTGACTGGCTCGATCCCCTGCCAGATGTGCTCATGGGGCGGGGCATGATGGGCGATGGGGTCATCGAGTTCCGTCACTTCACTGAAGCGGTGACCGAGGCCGGATACGACGGGCCTATCGAGGTGGAGATCTTCAACGAGGAGATCTGGGCGCGTGAACCGGGCTCGGTGATCGACGAGATGGTCGATAGGTTCAGACGGCTGGTCGCCGTCTAGGCCGCTCCTCTCGGTGGCCGCGTCGAGTCACGCGGCGAGAGAGACGGTTGCAGCTTCCGGCTCATGGGCGGACGCTGGCCGCCACCCGTCATCATCTCGAGGAGTGCCTCGGCGGCTTCGGCTCCCATCTCCCGATAAGGCACCCGGATAGAGGTGAGGGACGGGTGGATCATGTCCAGCAGCATCATGTCGTTGTATCCGGTGACGGAGACATCGGCCCCCACTTCCAACCCGCGCTCCCGAATGGCGCGATAGGCCCCCAGGGCGATCAAGTCGTTGGCGGCTACGAGCGCCGTCAGATCGGGGCGTCTGTCGAGCAGGACACTGGCCGCCTTGTAGCCAGGGTCCACCTGGTACCACTCGGCCGACTCGACGACGGAGTCGTCGTGATCGAGCCCGAGACCTCCCATGTGAGAGTGAAAGCCGGCGAGACGGCCCACAGCGGTCGACGTCTCCAGGGGGCCGGCGATGTGGCCGATCCTCTCGTGCCCGAGACCGGCGAGATGGGTGACGGACAAGCCGATGCCGTGATGGTCGTCGCCGACGATGGAAGCTACTTCCACGTCGTCGACGGCCCGGTTGACCAGGATCACCGGCACCCCCAGACGCTTGAGCCTGGCGGCGTTCTCACCGGTTCGCGTCGCCATTGCCAGGACCATGCCGTCGACCCTTCTGTCGACGAGGGCGTCGATGACCGGGCTCAAGGCGGCGTGATCGTGGGCCATCGCCTCGGCGATGAGCGTCGAGTAGCCCTCACGCCCCATGGTGGCCTCGACTCCGGCGATGATCGGACCGAACAGGGGGTTCTCGATGTCGGAGATGACCATGCCGATCGTCATCGACTTGTTGGTTCGCAGACCCTTGGCCAAGGGGTTGGGCGTGTAGCCGAGCTCCTCGGCGACCTGGAGCACGCGCTCGGTGGTTGCGGGGTGGACCACCGACCGCGTTTCCTCGTTGAGGGCACGAGATGCGGTGGACACATGGACTCCCGCCTCACGGGCAACGTCCCTGAGGGTCACTCTGTCCTTGGCCACCTGGTACTCCCTGTCGAGATCCGGCCGCGATCAGACGTGATGCGAGCCGACGACGCAATCGATTGTAGCCGGGCGGCATGGGCCGATCCGGGGCTCATGACAGGAGCCGTGCCAGGTTGCCACCCAGAATCGCCTCCCGGTCGCCCCCGGCCAGACCGGCGACACTGTCGACCAGGGCGACCGGGTCGTCATCTCCCATCGGGAATGGGTAGTCGGTGCCCAGCACGACATGACCCGGACCGAGTCGATCGATGAGGAACCGCAAGGCCGTTGGGTCGTGCACGATCGTGTCGACGTAGACCGACTCCATGTAGCTGCTCGGTGGTCGGTCGATCGCCTGCGCCGTCAAACCCGGGACCTCACGGAACGACCGATCGAGACGACCCAGTTGGAAGGGCACGAAGCCGCCGCCATGGACGACACACAGCTTGAGGTCGGGGTGACGGGCAAGCACACCGGAGAGCAGGAGACCGGCGAGGGCGATCGACGACTCAGCGGGCCGGCCCACCGTGTTCTCCAGGAAGTACGGAGCCAGATCGACCCCGGACAGTGGTCGCAACGGGTGGAGGACGAGCAATGCACCCACCCCCGCCGCCGCCGCCCAGAACTCCTCCAAGCCGGGTTGTTCGTGGATGAATCGGTCCCCGACTCTCGTGGCCAGCTGGAGCCCTGCCATGCCCAGGTCACCAATGGCGTGTTCCAGGGCGGCGGTTGCAGCCGAAGGGTCTTGGAGAGGCGCCGTGCCGAGTGTGCGAAACCGGGTCGGTGACACCGCCTCCACGGCGGCCAGGGCCTCGTTGTGGGCTCGTGCGTACTCCAGGGCAGTCTCGACGGGGACCTCATACCCGGCGAGATCGATCCAGCCCGACAGCAACTGGACGTCGATGCCCATCCTGTCCATCTCCGCAATCCTGGCTCCGGTGTCCGACATCGATGGCCAGGAGTACTGGCTTCCGGTGCGAGGACCGTCCCGGAATTGGACGCACGCCCCGTCACGGCCTTCCACGATCTCAGCGCCGACGCGAGGCCCGTGACCGACGAGCCAATCGCGAAACTCGTCCGGGATGCAGTGGGCATGAACGTCGATGACCATGACGGGGCCCAGCCTATCTACAATCGATTGCAGAGACCTGCCGCCCCAACCGGCGTGGGAAGAGGAGTGTGTTGGGCGACATCTATGACATCGTGGTCGCCGGGGCCGGGCACAACAGCCTCATCACGGCTGCCTATCTCGCCCAGGCCGGCTACAGCTGCGTCGTTCTCGACGCCAGGCCCGTCGTCGGTGGTGGCGCCGTGACCGAGGAGCCGCTCCTACCCGGGTACCGGGTGGACACCTGCTCGACCGGGCACACCCTGATCCAGGTCAATCCTCTGATCAAGGACGACGAGCTCGGCCTGGTGGCCCGGTACGGGCTCGAGTACATCGACCCGGATCCCGTCGAGCACGTCGTCTTTCCCGATGGCGAGTACCTGACCATGTGGATGGACATCGATCGGACATGTGACGAGATCGCCAGGTTCTCGAGGCGAGATGCCGTCTCGTATCGGCGTCTGATCGAAGAGTACGACGAGGTCAAGTCGGCGATTGGAGGCACGAGATTCCGCCCTGTCGGCAAGGGCGCGTCTCTCGATGAGGTGCTTGCCGAACGGCCCATTTGGATGCGACGACGCATGATGAGCGCACGCGACGTGATCGCTCACACCTTCGAGGAGAGACACGTGCGTGCCTTCATGGGCTGGGTCGCATCCCAGACCGCGGTCCCCCTCGATGGGGCAGGAAGTGGTCTGCTCGCATACCAGATCGTCAGCGGTCGCCAGGCCCGAAGCTGGTCGATACCGCGTGGCGGCTCCGGGCTCCTCATCGACTCCCTGGTCGGGTTTCTCACCGACCACGGCGCGGTGTTCCACACCGGCACCACGGTCGATGAGTTGATCGTGGAGGACGGGAGGTGCGTCGGTGTCCGCACCACGGATGGTGAGCAGTTCAGGGCGACTCGAGCCGTCGTCTCGACCATTCACGTCAAGCATCTGCTCGAGATGGCGCCGCGTCAGACGTGGGGCGAGGAGTTCGCATACGGAGTCGAGACCTACGACGTGGGCCTTCCCTTCTTCGCCGGGTACTTCGCCGCCAGGGAGGCTCCGATCTTCAGCACGGCGGATGGGGGGCGATCGGCAGTCTCGGCGGGGCTGACCGGTTGGCTCGACGACATCGCAGCCAACGCACGACGGGTGGCCCGGGGAAGCTACTCAGATGTCGATCCATGGTTCCTGGTCGCTTCACCCACGCTGGCGGACCCCGATCGGGCGCCCCACGGTCACCACACGGTGAAGTTCGTGACCGTCAATTCCTACGACGTCGAGGGCGAGGGGCCCGAGCGGTGGGACGACATCAAGGACGCTCACCTCGACCGTCAGCTCCGTCGTCTCCAGGCCGTCGCCCCCAACTTCACCGACGACGTCATCATCGAGCGGTTCGCCAAGTCGCCCCTCGACATCGAGAGGGACAACCCGCACATGGTCCACGGCGCCCCCCATGGCGGCGATCGTGGCATCACATACTCAGGGGCACAGCGACCGGTCCCCGGATGGGCGCAGCATCGAATGCCCTTAGACGGTCTCTATCAGACCGGTGGGACGACTCACCCCGGCGGTTCCATAACTGGGGCCCCCGGCCGCAATGCCGCCTGGATCGTGCTCGAGGATCTGGGTCATGACCCCGGGGAGGTCATGAGCCTGGGTTGATCAGCTCAGACCGTCGTCGACCTCGACGTTCTCCGGTTCGATCTCGATGCCGGCGGCCCGGGCCTCCTTGGTGAGGAGAGCGGCGAAGTCTTGTTCGCCATAACCGAGGCCGATCCCCTCCATGACGATGGAGTTGACCAGTGCGGTGACGGGCAGGGGGACATCGGTCTCCCGGCCGGCATCGAGGCCCAATTCCAAGTCCTTGCGGAGGAGGTGCCACGTGAACGTCGGGGTGAAGTCGAGGTTGACGAAGGCCGGTGTCTTGTACCGGGTGAAGATCGAGCCCATCACGCTGTTGTTGAGGAATTCGAGGAAGTCCTTGCGCTTCACCCCAGATGCCTCCGCCAGCATGGTGATCTCGGCCATCGACTGGCTGACCACACCCAGCATCATGTTGTGGCAGATCTTGACGAGGCGCGCCTCGTCGCTCTCTCCCACATAGGTGACCCCACGCCCGAACCGGTCGAGATAGGGCCCGGCGGTCTCGAACGCCTCACGGGGCCCGGACGCCACCACGGTCAGCTTTCCGGCGGCGACGACTTTTGGGTTGCCCGACACGGGCGCAGCCAGCACCTGGGTCCCCAGATGGGTGGCTCTCGATCTCAACTCGGCCGACGTGGTGGTGTCGATCGTGGTCGAGTCGACCAGGATAGCGGGCACGGTCTCCCCGGTGAGCACGCCTTTGTCGCCAAACGCGACCTCCATGACATCGCCCGGCCCGCCGACCATCGTGAACACGACGGAGCACCCGGACAGGTCCAGGGGAGTGTCGACGACCTTGGCCCCGTGCTCGGCGAGCGCTTCGGCCTTGGCTCGGGTGCGGTTCCACACCCAGACGTCGCTGCCACCGGCGAGGAGACGGGCGACGATCGCCGATCCCATCCTCCCGGCGCCGATCCAGCCGATGGTCCCGTTGGGGCTGTCAGTTGCCATGGGTCTTCTTCTTCCTGCCGAGACCTGAGAGGATCGCCCCGGCTCTTGGCCGGATCACGTGAACGGACTCGAGCCGTGACCCTGCTTCTACGCTCTGCAATACACCACCAGGGTGCGCAATCGTTTGCAGTGTGGCGGGCTTGGTAGGGAAATGTCAAGTGGCCGTTGGCAAGTTCGCCACTTCGGCCGTCATCGTTGGGTGGGGTACCGGGGTTGTCTACAATCGTTTGCGGATCACGTTCACCTTCTTTTGTGGACCCCCGCTCCCGACCCCCGGAGGAGACCATGCCAACCCAGGTCGTCGATCACGGAGACACGTCTGAGCCGATAGTTCGTCGCAAGCGGGTGTCGGTCAGCAACGACGGCTCGATGATGGCCATCCACGACTATGGCGAGTATGGGACTTTCGTCACCGACGAGCCCGTTGCCCATGGTGGCACCGGCGAAGGCCCGTCACCGCTTCAGGCTGTCCTCGGCGCCTTGTGTGGCTGTGAGTCCGTCACGTTCCATCGCACCGCCGAGGAGATGGGCTTCGAGTACGAGGGCATCTCGTTCGAGGCCGAGTTTGCCATAGACATTCGTGGGCGAATGGGTGTGCGCGGGGTCCGCCAGCACTTTCAGTCGGTTCGCGTCGAGGCAATCGTGTCAACAGATGAGACCGCCGAGCGTCTCGCCGCCGTGGTCGAAGAGACCGAGGCGCGATGCCCGGTGTACAACCTCCTCGACGATGCAGGTGTCAGGCTCGAGGTCAGGTGGGTTCGGGTGGAGCCGGCAGGTTCGCCGGGTGACGAGTGAGAATCCTCTCACCCGGCACCCGGGCGATTCCCCCTACTGTCGGACGAGACTCGCCGTCTCGGGACGTGTCGAATGATTGTCGAATCGATCGAGGGTTGTCACTACCTCGAAGCCGGTAAAGCCCTCCCCGATCCGGGGTATTGCCCCCGGTGGGGTAAAGCGGGGGTGGCTTAGAATCGCCTCGAGCTTCGGAGGCCCCCGGTGTCGGTAGTCGTGTTCAGTATCATCCTGGTCAACGTCGTCCTGTTCGCCGCCCTGGGGGCGCGAACCTTCTATCTGGGGCGACGCGCCGAGTCGCCGTATCT
>JBAPYG010000118.1:0-2748 GCA_049284615.1 Acidimicrobiia bacterium | reverse complement strand
CTTGTGGATGAGGCTCGGCGCCGGGCGCGAGGCCACGTACGTCGCTCTCCAAGGAGACGTCGTGGTCGCCACCGCCTATTTGAAGGCGAACTCGATCGGCCTCTCCGATCACATCGCGAACGCAGGCTGGATGGTCGACCCGGGCCATCAGGGGCGGGGAATCGGGCGGCGATTCGCCGTTTTCGTGATCGACGAAGCGACCCGTCTCGGGTATCGGGCCATGCAGTTCAACTCGGTGGTCGCCACCAACACCGCCGCGATCGCTCTTTGGGAGTCACTCGGCTTCGAGATCGTCGGGACAGTTCCCGACGCCTTCCGGCATGCGAGCGCAGGCCTGACACCCGTTCACGTCATGTTCCGAGCCCTGTAGCACCGACCCCGGTCCCGTAGTCTGTCGCCAGTGAAGATCGTCGACGTGGAGACCTTTGTGGTGGCGAACCCGCCACCCTCCTTCGGGGGCCGGTACTTCATTTTCGTGAAGCTCACTTCCAGCGATGGGATCGTTGGCTACGGCGAGGCCTATGGGGGCTCTCTCCACCCCAACGTGATGACGGCGGCGATCTCAGATGTCGCCGAGCGCCATCTCCTCGGTCGGGACGTGTTCGACATCGAGAGCTTTTGGCGACGGTCCTACGGTCAGGGCTTCACGCTGCGCCCCGATGTCTCTCTCATGGGCGCCGTCAGTGCTCTCGAGATGGCCTGCTGGGACGTCATCGGCAAGAGCCTGGACGTGCCGGTGCATCGACTCCTCGGTGGGCGAGTCCACGAGAGGCTACGCACCTACACCTACCTCTACCCGGAGCCCGGAGATGTCACCGACGTCTACGCCGACCCTTCCCTGGCCGCCACCCGCGCCGCCGAATACGTGACCAGGGGGTTCACCGCGGTCAAGTTCGACCCCGCCGGCCCCTACACGGTCATGGGCGGTCATCAACCCTCCCAGAGGCGCATCGAGGTATCCGTCGAGTTCGTCCGTTCGATCAGGGAGGCCGTTGGCACCCGCGCCGACATCCTGTTTGGCACCCATGGCCAGTTCACGGCGGCCGGGGCCATCCGGCTGGCCCGGAGACTCGAGTCATTCGACCCCTTGTGGCTCGAGGAGCCCACGCCACCTGACGACCTCGCCGGGATGGCCCGGGTCGCGGCGGCCACGACCATCCCGGTCGCCGCCGGCGAGCGATTGACCACCAAGACCGAGTTCGCCCGGGCCCTCGAGGCGGGAGTGGCGGTCGTGCAACCCAACCTGGGCCGCGCCGGGGGGATCCTCGAGGGCAAGAAGATCGCAGCCCTGGCGGAGGCCCACAACGCTCAGATCGCGCCCCATCTCTACTGCGGCCCCATCGTCGGCGCGGCCAACATCCAACTCGCCGTGAGCTCTCCAAACTTCCTCGTCCTCGAGGGCATCCTCGAGTGGGGCGGTTTCCACTCCGAGATACTCCACAGCCCCATCCGCTGGGAGGACGGCTATGTCATCCCCCCGACCGGCCCCGGTCTCGGCGTCGAGCTCGACGAAGCGGTGGCCCGCGCCAACCCCTACACCGGCACCGATCTCCATCTCGACATGACCGAGCTCCCGATCGACGAGTCGGACTGACTACCGCCGGCATCTGTTGTGCAGATGCGTGCGCTGACGGTTGTCGATCGTCCCCGAGATCTGGCCAGAGTCGTGGTGTGCGGCCTGTCTCACACCCAGGGGGAGTGGGTGGTCCCTGACCCGTAGGCCTTGCCGTCGGCGAAACGGGAGAAGCGGAAGGGGGCGAGCCCGGTCACCGTGCCGGACCCGGCGATGTCTCTGGCGACGAGCTTGCCGATTCCGGTCATCTTGAAGCCGTGGTTGGAGTCGGCGATCATGTAGACGTTGGGGAGGATCCAGTCCATCACGGGCACGTTGTCGGGGGTGAAGGCCCCGATCCCACCGTTGCGCCGCTCCTTGAAGTCGGGGCGGATGCCCTCGAAGCGCTTCATGAACATGCCCATCGCCGCGGTGAAGTGATCGGCGAAGGCCTCATCGGCCTGATAGACGTCGTTGGCGTGACCGTATGGCTCGACGGCGGCGTCGGGCCCGATCATCTTGGGCAGCCCGCCACCCTGGATGCCTGGTCGCTCCATGCGCTCGGTCCCGTTCTTCCAGTAGACGTAGACGTTGTCGTCGAGCTCGACGCCGGTCGCCGGGTCGACCAGGGGCGTGTTCATGAGCTCGATGTGGAGTACGGGCGGGTTGAGGTTGTCGGCGGTGTAGTACGGCCCGTCGAAGTAGACCTCACCCTCTTCGAGACGCCAGTAGGTCCACATGTCCTTGTCGGAGACGAAGGACCCGTCCTGATAGCCAACGTCGAGGGTCATCGGCCGGCCCAACATCTCCCAGTGCCTCGGGATCCACGCTCCCATGCAGAGGATCACGACATCTGCCGAGATCGTGCCGGCGGAGGTCTGCACGGCCCTCACCTCACCATCCGACATGTCGTAGCCGGTCACGTCCACCCCGCTGACGATCTCGACCCCGTGTCGCTCGCAGAGTTGTCGGAGACCGGCCACCGCCTGTGCCGTGCCGGCATACCCGGAGAGCTTCTCGTGGATCGCGACATCGATGGTGTGGTGTTTGAAGTCGGGCCACACCGAAGTCAGGAAATCGCGCGCATCCTGACCGACATAGAGATCGGAGGTATATCCGACCGAGTTCTGTGACTTGTGGATCTTCTCGTACTCGGAGATCTGGTTCTCCTCACCACACGAGACATAGCCGACTTG
>JBAPYG010000117.1:0-2173 GCA_049284615.1 Acidimicrobiia bacterium | reverse complement strand
GTTCAGTCGTAGTTGTGTCCTCGGCGGCACCACCTCCGCAGGCGGCTACGAGCAACACGGCCGCCAGAAGGGCCGGCCATCGTGATTTCATTCTCGTTCTCAAGTGGTATTTCTCCTCTGCCTGGGTGGCTTGCGTGATTCCTCCGATCGCCGCCACCCTGTCGACGTCGGATCCGGGGGAGTAGTCAGTTCGTCAGCCCTCACCTCCAACGATCAGTGACACGATCTTTTCGCGTGACTCCTCTGAGGGGACGAGCTCCCCGACCGTTCGACCGCGGCGCATCACGACGGCTCGATCCGCGACTTCGATGACGTGATCCATGGCATGGGAAATCACCACCACAGCCTTGCCGTCGTCGCGCAAGCGCTTGATGATGTCGAGGACACGTGCGGCCTCCCGTAGCCCCAGGGCAGCGGTCGGCTCGTCAAGAATCACGAGGCGTGACGAGAAAGCCGTGGCCCGAGCGACGGCGACTGCCTGACGCTGACCACCGGACATCAAGCCGACAGGAGTCTCCAAGTCGGGGAGCGTGACTTGAAGACGCTCGAGGACGTCAACTGTGGCTCGAGACATCTCCCGTCGTTTCAGAACACGCATACCGCGGGGCAACCACTTTGGCCCGGCCAGTTCGCGTCCTGCGTAGAAGTTCGAGGTTGGGTCCAGGTTGTCAAACAGAGCCAGGTCTTGATAGACGGTTTCGATGCCCAGCTCTCGTGCGTCTATCGGGCTGTGCATCTGCACTGGTTGGCCGTCAACCTCGATCGAGCCGGAGTCGAGTCGGTGAACTCCGCTGATGCATTTGATCAGGGTGGATTTCCCCGCCCCGTTGTCCCCGAGGATTGCCATCACCTCACCCGCACTGATGTCGATGCTCACGTCATCCAGGGCGAGGACACCGCCGAATCGCTTCGTGGCATTGCGAACGACAAGTACCGGGTCTTGGGTCATGTCTTGACCGCCTGGGCCAGACGGAGCCTGTTCTCCAGGTATCCGCGGAGTACGTCGGACTCGACGGCGAGAAGGATGACGATCCCGAGCACGATCAACTGGAAGAAGGAGTCGAGGTTCGCGAGGTTCATCGCGTTTCGAATGACTCCGATCATCAATGCGCCCACGAGAGCGTGGGACACCCTTCCTCTACCCCCCAGGAAACTCGCCCCACCGATGATCACAGCCGCGATTGCGTCGAGCTCGGCGAGGTTTCCAAAGGTAGGTGCCCCCGCGTTCGTCCTCCCCGCTGTGAGAAATCCTGCGATACCGGCAGTCAGGCCGCTGAGCACATAGACGGAGATCAGGATCCGCGAAACCGGTATAGCGGTTCTGATGGCGGCTTCGGGATTCCCTCCGACCGCATAGATCCAACGACCCCAGACCACCCGCGTCGTCAGGAGCCAAACCGCAACTGCGACACCTATAACAACGAACGACGAGATGGGCAGCCAGCCAAAGATCGTGTCGCCACCGATCACCTGGACGACCTCTGGCATACCCTGAATCGGCCGCCCGTCAGAAAGCCAGAGGGCCACACCACGGACCAGGGTGAATGTGGCGAGCGTGACGATGAAAGGGTGGGGGATTCGGCCCTTCACGAAGATCACTCCGTTCAGCAGGCCAACCAGGATCCCCGCTCCGATCATGGAGGCGATCACCAAGAAGCTCGAGTTGCCGGATTGGAACACCAGGGCGCCGACGACGGTGGCTAGGGCGAGGGTGGAGCCTACGGAGAGGTCGATCCCTCGTGTGACGATCACCAAGAGCTGACCCATGGCGAGGACCGCGATCACTGCCGTCTGTGCCAGGACATTCCCCAGGTTGCGCGGCGTCAGGAACAGAGGTGTGACCAGAGCTATGACCACGACCAGGAGGACAAGGATCAACACCGGACCGGCTCTGAGGAGGAACAGAGCGAAACGCAGGGGTCCGTCGAGTCCTGCCGTCGTCACCGGCGTGGGGACGCCGGCTGTTGACTCGCTACCGGGATCATCGTCCATCTGGCCGTGGCCAGCTTGCAGCGGTTCCCGAACTTCGGAGGTTTCGACTCTTTCCGTCTGCTCAGTCAATGCCGTCTTCCCACTCTGCAGATTGATTGGGTGAATAGCGTCCAATTTGTCCGGATCGGGTTCCGCATCGCTACCATAGGGACATAAACATCGGATGTCTACTGGATTTGAG
>JBAPYG010000116.1:0-2162 GCA_049284615.1 Acidimicrobiia bacterium | reverse complement strand
GGTCGGGGGAGCACTGGCGTGGGTCATCGGCAGACTCTTCGGCGCGTCCGTCGCCTGAACGACGGGCCGCCCGGCGAATGCTCCTTGAGGATCGAGCTCACCACACAAAATACTTCTTGCTAACCTGTGCTTGCAATTGTTAGCAGTTAGCTGTAAGCTAGCGTTAGATGAACGAGAGCAAGCATGGTGACCTGGGTGAGTTCATCCGAACCCAGCGCGAGCGAGCGAACCTCTCCCTTCGAAGACTGGCGGAGACGGCAGGGATATCCAATCCCTATCTGAGCCAGATCGAGAGGGGGATTCGCAAGCCCTCGGCCGAGATTCTGAAGAATCTCTCCCGTGCCCTCGAGATCTCGTCCAACACCCTGTACCGCAGGGCGGGCCTGATCGACGAGGAGTTGCCACCGGCGTCGGTGCTCGAGGCTATCGACAACGACGACAGACTCACCGGCGAGCACAAGAAGGTGCTTCTCGACATGTACCGGGCCCTGGCCCGGCCAAATGAAGAATCGTCCGAAAACGAACAGGAGTAACGAAATGCAGGCCAAGAGTGTTCTGTATGCCGCTGTCGGGGCCCCCGTGGTCGCCGCCAGGAAAGTGACCGATCAGGTCAGCGAGTTGAAGGGCCGGGTCTCCAAGGAGACCTCCAACTACACCGAGGTGGCCAACAAGGCCATCGACGGGTGGGCCACCGAAGGTGAGAAGGTCGTGTCCCGCATCAGCGAGGGCAAGGTCGTCGAGGAGATCTCCTCGAAGGTAGACCTCGACCAGGCCAAAGAGCAGGTCGGCAAGCTGCGCGACCAGCTCGAGGACATGCTCGCCACCTGGCGCACGTCGTTCCGACCCGAGAAGCCGGGCCCGGCCGACAAGAGCGCGGCTGATGAGAAGCCCGCTGCCAAGACAACGGCCACCAAGAAGCCGGCGGCGAAGAAGCCGGCCACCAAGACTTCTGCTGCCAAGACTGCGTCCGCCAAAGGCGGATCGTCGTCGACAGCAGCGAAGACGAGCACAGCGAAGTCGACGCCTGCAAAGGCCAAGGCTTCCTGAGCTCACTCCTCCTCACAGCGGAAAGAGGGCCCTTCGGGGCCCTCTTTCTCGTCATGTCGCCCCGACCTGCGGCTCCGGGACGACTCGACGAGTGTCGATCCGACAGTGGTCGTCGCCTTATTGGCCACAGCCCGGCTATGCGCTGATCGAAGGCTCCAGATCGCCGGCGGCGGTGATCCAGTTCTCCACCATCCCCTCGGTGGGGAGACGATCGACCACTTTCTGGGAGCCGTTCATCCCGATGATCTTGGCGAGAAGTGCCGTCGGGTTGCGACGACGCAGGTCTCGCAGGGTGTCGACGCCGGCCTCGACGAGTAGAGCGGCGTATTCAGCGCCCACCCCCTTGACCCGGAGCAGGTCGGCGTGATGTACCCACAACTGGAGGTCTTTGGGACTGAGACCGGTCTGCTTGGCGAGACCGGTGCGGCCCCTCCGCGTGGCGGCGCACTCGGTCAACGTCTTCGAGGTGCGAACACCTGCTTTGCGCAACTTCGTTGCCTGTCGGTGATCAATGCCAGCGACTTGATCGATCCGCGCCATCTCGCCCTTCCGTCTACCTATCCAGGCCGGGTAACCGAATATAGACCACGACAGTCATCTCCAATCAGGCGGAATGTCGGGGTCTGAGCTCGGCCACATCGGCTTCGGTGTCCACGTCCCTCGGACCCGAGTCCGAGAACCACACTTCGTTGACCCACTCGGGATGGGCCTGCCAGAGACGCTTCGCTCCCTCGTCTCCTTCGAGCGACATGACCCGCGCCCACAATGAGCGATCGACGATCACCGGGTTGCCCCAGTTGTACCTGTACTTGGGCAGTGTCACCGGTCGACCTTCCCTGGAGTGCGAGGCCAGCAGTTCCTCGACGGTGGACACGGGGACGTCAGGCTGATCGCCGATCACTAGTAAGGCCTGATCGCATCGGGACAGACGGGTCAGGGCGTCGAGCCCGACCCGCAGCGATGAGGCTATCCCCTCCTCCCACT
Organism: Acidimicrobiia bacterium; assembly: GCA_049284615.1. Lineage (GTDB taxonomy): Bacteria > Actinomycetota > Acidimicrobiia > Spongiisociales > ZC4RG35 > JANQRA01. Next base: position 131 of record JBAPYG010000116.1, on the reverse strand, counting down.
CCAGGTTCTCCACCACATACGCATCACCGAGATCGGTGTCGTCGAGCACACGATCGGCGTCGTGGCCGATGACGACCCAGACCTCATCGACCGGGAACTCACGGGTGCGGCCGACAACATGGCTCAAGAGA
>JBAPYG010000115.1:0-6155 GCA_049284615.1 Acidimicrobiia bacterium | reverse complement strand
GGACCACGCCGGTAGTGTCCGACTCCCAGGGCGGTGTCATCGACTTCCTGCTCGCCGACTCACCTGCCGCCCTCATGTGGTTCGCCAACATGGGGTGTGTCGAGTTCCACCCGTTCCACTCGACGCTGGACGACCTGGACAAGCCGTCGTATGCGATCTTCGACTTCGACCCTGCCGAGGGGTCGACGTGGGAGCAGGTGACCGCGGCAGCCCGGCTCCTCGAGATCGCCCTCGGTCAGCTCGGTCTCACCGGATACCCGAAGTTGTCGGGATCGCGTGGGCTCCATGTCTACGTGCCCCTCGATCCGGTGCACAGTCACTCGCGGGTTCGCAGGTTCGTCGGAGAGGTGGGCGAGTACCTCGCCGCCGCCAACCCCGACGACATCACGATGGAGTGGGACAAGCCAAAGCGAAAGGGTAAGGTCTTCGTCGATCACAACCGGAACGCCTTCGGGCAGACCGTGGCGTCGGCGTACTCGGTGCGGCCCCGCCCAGGCGCTCCGGTCTCGGCTCCGCTGCGATGGGACGAGGTGGGCGTCCTCGCCAATGGTGACCTGAACATCGTGAACATCTGGGACCGTCTCCAGCGACACGGCGACCTGTTCGCCCCGGCGGTCGAGGGTGGTCAGACTCTGGATGACGCCGAGGATGCGCTCGGGATCACGTCGTCGGAATAGGCACCCAGCCGACCTTCAGGGCTTCTCGCCACGACATCTGCTCGACCTGCCATCTCGCCACCGTCCGTGGGCCCTCGTCGCCGCTGAGCCCGAGCCCTCGCCAGTCCGCCGCTTCTGCCTCCTCGTCGCCGACGAGAAACGCGATGAGGGTGTGGTCGTCGCTCTGATCGCCCACGATCTCGAAGATCTCGACCACGTCTTCGTCGGCGTGAGCCGCCTCGAATCCGGTGGAGGTGAGGACCGTGGCCTCCTGCCCGGCGAAGGCCAGCAGGTGTTGGGGTCTCCCGTGGGCCCGACGCCACATCGTGCGCACGGCCTCTGCCTCGGCCGCTTTCCTGATATCTGCCGGGTCCACTGGCTCCCCGGCCCAGAACCAGACGACACCCGCCCCATCCCGACGGTTGCGGACATCTGTGAACAGCCGATCGGTCCACGCTCCCGGCGTCAGCACTGCGACCGCCGTCTCCATGTCGCCGAGCCCGTCGAACCCGGCAAGGGTTTCGCCCACGATGCGCTCGGCATCCATGGCTCTGAGCTGCTCGACCGTCTTCAGTGCGGCAGGGTTTCCCGTCATGGGGTTGTAGGCGTGGACCCGATGGCCCGACCCGGCGAGGTCGACATAACTGCGGAATCGGACCGAATCGGCGCCGCCCTCCGTGGAGAGGTTGTAGATGACCGCCATCGAATCGAGGGTGGGGTGGACTGCTATTGCCATGGATGAGGAAGTTCGGCCACGATAGGCCAGACGCCCATGGGGCCTGGCGGCGGTTTCCTCGGCGAACGGCCGTTTGCTCGCCGTTCACGCGGTGTCGGTAGGGTTAGGGGATGGACGTGTACGCCCGGATCAACATTCTCGACGGGCTGTCCGTTCGTTTGCCCCACGGTGGCCTCGACGAGGCCATCGCCCTCGACAACGACCCCATCGGGCGTGCCAAGGGATGGGCGAAACAGGGTGTCGACTATCTCCACATCGTCGACCTCGATGCCGCCGCATACGGCGACTACCGGAACCGCGACCTCGTCGCACGACTCGTCGAGGAGCTCAGGATCCCGGTGCAGGTTGCCGGGGGCATCAGGTCTGAGGGGGAGGCGGCGCGACTCATCGAGTCCGGTGCCTGGAGGATCGTGATGGGCACCGCGGCGATAGAGAACCAGATCATGGTCTGGGAGCTCTGCCGGGAGTACCCGGACAAGATCGTCGTCGCCCTCGATGTCACCTCCGACGAGGAAGTGTCCACGCGGGGGTGGACCCAGAACAGCGGGCGTTTCCTCGAGGAGGTCCTCATCGAGATGTCCTCGGCAGGCGTCGTCGGATTCCTCGTGGCCGAGGTGGGTCGTAACGCCCTGGAGGAGCCGCCCAACTTTCGCATCCTGTCCGAGGCCCTGGCCACGGTGGAAGAGCCGGTCATCGCCGCGGGTGGGGTGCGGGATCTCGAAGACCTCCGCAAGCTCATGCTCCTCGAGACGTCCGGTCGCCATCTCGCCGGGGTGGTCGTCGGGCGTGAGGTCACGGCGGGGCGTTTCACAGTCGCGGAGGCGAAGCAGGCTATAGCGGGTGGGGGCCCGACCCGTGCTCCGGGCGGGATCACCACCACCCGCACACCGGTCGGCGTGGCCTCGCTCACGACCTCTCTCGAGTTCTATCGTGACATCCTCGGCTTCAACCAGGTTCGCTCACCGTCCGAAGGCGTCATCGCCGCCGTGGTAGAGGCCGGTCCCGGCCAACACATCGAGCTGGTCGAGGGCGGATCGGCCCGGCCCGACTCCCTGGTGTTCCACGTCGAGGATCAGGCGCGATGGAAAGACCATCTCTCCAACCTCGGGGTGGATGCGACCGCCGAAGGGGTTCGGCTGATCCTCAACGACCCCGATGGGCTGCGTATCGTCCTCGAGTAGCCGTCACCGCTACTTGATCAGTGTGCGTGACTGCTCTCTGAGGAACTGACGCAGGTACCAGGGCCCCCCGCCACCGGCTCCCGACGTGCCCGAGCCCTTCCAGCCGCCGAAGGACTGGATGTCCGGCCATGCCCCGGTGGTCGCCCCGGCGGCACGGTTCACATAAGTGACTCCTGCCTGGATCCCCTCGAACCATCGCTCGATCTCGGCGTCGTCACCGGAGAAGAGCCCGGCGGTGAGACCGAACTCTGTGTCGTTGGAGAGAGTCAGGCCCTCCTCGAGATCGGAGACCTTGGTGACGGCCACGAACGGGACGAAGAGCTCCTTCTGCCAAACCCATGAGTCGCGGGGAGCGGCAACGACGGTCGGCTCCACGAAGTTGCCACGTGCCATCTCACCTTCTGTGATGATCTTGCCCCCGGTGAGGACCTCGCCTCCGCTCGACTCCACTTCGGCCACGGCTTCCTCGAAGCGGGTCACCGCATCGCGATCGATGACAGGGCCGATGAACACGTCACCCTCCGTGGGGACTCCTACCTTGAGCTGTTGGGCCCTCGCCACGAGCTTGTCGACGAAGACGTCGTAGACATCGTCCTCCACGAACACCCGCGATGTCGCCGAGCACTTCTGACCGCTGAACCCGAACGCACCGCGAGCGATCCCCTCTGCCGCGACGTCGAGATCAGCCGAGGCGGTGACGATCGCTGGGTTCTTCCCCCCCATCTCGGCCGTCACCGGCTTTGGCCGGCTCTCGTTGACGGTCCGGTACAGATACATCCCGACTGTATGCGAGCCGGTGAAGGTGAGGCCGTCCAGGTCTGGGTGGTGTGCCAGGTAGTCGCCCGCCTCGTCGCCACCCGTCACGACGTGGAGGGCACCGGAGGGAAGACCCGCCTCCGTCATCACCCGATGGAACTCGAGCGCCATCAGTGCCCCAGCATTCGACGGCTTGATCACCACCGTGTTGCCGGTGATGAGCGCACCGATGGAGGGGCCTCCGGACAGGGCGAGAGGGAAGTTGAACGGGGAGATGACCCCCCAGACGCCCCAGGGACGTGACACCGAGATGTTGTGCTCCTCCTCGCTGAGGGAGTTGAGCCGACGCACGAACCCGTCGTTGTCCGTCATCTGCTTGGCGTAGTAGCGGAGGAAGTCGACAGTCTCTGCAGCGTCGCCCAATGCCTCCAGGCGGTTCTTGCCCACTTCGTAGGTCATGAGGGCACCCAGCTCGAACACCTGTGACTCCATGACTTCGGCCGCGGCGAGCATGATGTCTCGTCTCGCCTCCCATCCCAATGCCTCCCACTCGGGTTGGAATGACTTGGCCGCGGCGATCGCATCGTCGATGTCGGCGTTGGTCGCCTGGGCGTACTTGCCCACGACCAGCTCGGCGTCGATCGGGGAGTGCTCCACGTAGAGCTCGCGCTCGGTCCGGCTCTCGCCGTCGACGATGACCCCGTGGGTCTGGCCGAGTCGCGCCGGCGCCTCGGCCACGGCCTTCTCATAGGCGTCGTTCAGTTCCTGGTTGTCGGCCGACATGGTGGCGTAGGTGATCCTCACGGCCATCTCTCTGTCCTCTCGTGACGAATTGCGAATTAGCCCCGACGATACAAGTCCTCGGAGGAATGAGTCGATAGACCGATTCCCATCAGGGACGCGAAGCCCGATAGAAGGCACATGGCCAGTCGAGCCGTATCCGCGCTCCTGGCGTCACGCCATGAGAGACCGCATCTGCATCGGACCGTGGTCCGGGTCGGTGCCCTCGCGGCGTGGGCGGCGACGGCCCTTTATCTGCTCGCGGCAGCGATCACCCGGTCGGGTGACGTGTTCGTGGAGGGGATCGGGCCACTCATCGCCGCCACCCTCATGACGGCGCAGATCGTGGCAGGCCGCGAGCAAGGTGGGCTGGCCCTCCTCGGCTCGGGCGTTGTGCTGACCGTCTGGTACACGCTGTTCGGAGACGAGGGGACCGTCGTCCCCGCCGCGGTCGCCCTCGTCCTGATCGCCTCGCTCGCCATGCTCTTCGTCACGCGACATCGCAACCTCCTGTCGTTCGTCTCCGCTCTCGCCCTGTTCGCGATCCCGCTTCTGTGGGATCTGCCGCTGGAAGACGGATTGATCCTCGGTGCGGTGATGAGTCTCGGTTTCGCGATGACCCACTTCATCCTGAGCTCGATCCAGAAGAGCTCATCGGCCTTCAATGCTCGCTATCAGATGCTGTTCGAGGGCTCTCCGACCGCGGTGCTCGAGGAGGATTGGTCGGAGGCCGTCGAGTACGTGCGCTCCGAGTACACAGGAAAGCCGGAGCGAATTCGACATTTCCTCTTGGCCTATCCGGCGGTGGTGCGACGAGCCGTAGGCAAGGCGAAGGTGCTTCGGGCCAATGAGGCCGCTTTGGAGTTGCTCGAGATCAGGCACCCGGGTCGTTTCGTCGGCTACCGCGATCCCGACGTCGTCACGGACGAGACGATGGACGCTTTCGTGAGTGCCCTCACTTGTCTCTACGAAGGCGACAAGACGTGGGAGCACGAAGGGCCCAGCCGACGCAGGTCGGGGGAGCTGCAGTGGCTGCAGAGTCGGTCGGTCGACACTTCGGCGGGGGAGCCCGCCTCTTCCATCGTGGTCGCCCTCGCTGATGTCACTCATCTGAAGGCGCGCAACGAGGCCATGGCGGAAATGGTCAGGGCCAAGGACGAGTTCATCGCCAACGTGAGCCACGAGCTGAGGACACCGCTGACCGCGGTGATCGGTCTCACCTCCGAGATGGCCGCCAACCCTGAGATGGGGGCCGAGGAGAGGTGTGAGCTGCTCGAGCTCGTCTCGGGCCAGGCCGCCGAGATGGCGAACATCGTCGACGACCTTCTCGTCGCCGCCCGCGCCGAGATGGGGACCGTCACCGTGGACGTCCAGACGATGGACATGCTCGCCGAGCTACGGGCGACCATCGAAGGCATCGGGATGGAGATAGACATGCCCGCCACGCCGCCACCGTTCGTGCTCGCCGACCCGCGACGGGTGCGTCAGATACTGCGCAATCTCCTCACCAACGCGCAGCGTTACGGCGGCCCGAAGAGACGTGTCACCGCCGGCGCGCTCATCGATCGGGTGTGGCTGGAGGTGAGGGACAACGGGGGCGGGATCTCAGACGACGAGGCGGCCCACATCTTCGAGCCCTACGTCACCGGCAACTCCGGGGTCAAGGGCTCGGTCGGCCTCGGTCTGGCGGTGGCCCGCCAGCTGGCCGAGCTCATGGGTGGCTCCCTCCAGTACGAGCGAAGTGCCGGGGAGAGCGTTTTCCGGCTCCTGCTGCCAGTGGCCACCGATCGGGAGCCGATCCTGGCTTCACAGTCCGACCAGTCGTAGCTACCTTGTACCGGTAATGCCGGTCATTTCTTCCCCAATCGTCTACTGGCCGCTGCTGTTGCTGGGAGCCTATGTGCTGGGCGCGATCCCCTTCGCCCAGGTCCTGGCGCGTCTCCGTGGTGTCGACCTTCGCACGGTAGGGACGGGAAACGTCGGCGCCGGCAACCTGGCCAAGACCCTCGGCTGGCCGTGGGGCTTGGCGGCAGGCATCCTCGATGG
>JBAPYG010000114.1:0-2175 GCA_049284615.1 Acidimicrobiia bacterium | reverse complement strand
CCCCCGAGAGCCGCCACCGAGCACCTGGTCGATGGCGCTGGTGCAGTTGTCCAATCCGATGAACATCATGTTGATCATCGTGGCGATCGCCAGCCTATTGATAGGTCAGATCCCCACTGCGGTCATCATCGGAGCCTTGGTGACGTTCAACATCGTGATGGGCACCAGCCAAGAGCTCAAGGCCAAAGCCAGCGTCGAGGCTCTATCCCAACTTCAGGTTCCTCATGCCCGCGTGATTCGTGCGGGGGAGGTGGTCCAGATCGAGGCGAGTCTCCTCGTCCCCGGCGACGTCGTTCTTCTCGAAGCCGGGGACGTCGTGCCCGCGGACGGTCGGATCGTCAACTCCGCCACACTCGAGGTCCAAGAGGCCGCCCTCACTGGGGAAAGCGCGCCAGTCGCCAAGGACACCACGACCATCGATCGAGAGGACGTTGCTCTGGGAGATCGGACCGACATGGTCTTCCAGAACACTCAGGTCACCCGGGGGACCGCGACGGTCATCATCACGGGAACCGGCCAATCGACGCAGATGGGCCATATCGCGAGCATGGTCAGTTCCGTCGAACGGTCCCGTTCACCCCTCCAGCAGGAGCTCGACGGCTTGACCAAGGTCTTCGGATTCATCGCCTGGGGGGCGGTGGCCGTCATCGCAATCGCAGGTCTGATCCGGGGCCAGGATGGCGGGACACTCATCCTGCTCTGCATCTCCACCGCAATCGCGTCGATCCCAACCGGCCTGCCTACGTTCGTGCAAACGATGTTGTCCGTTGGCGCGCGGCACCTGGCCGATGCCAAGGCGGTGGTCAAGTCTCTCACTGACGTCGAGACCCTGGGCGGGACGACCACGATCAACAGCGACAAGACCGGCACACTCACCATGAACGCGATGACCGCTACCAGGATGCTGGCGGCAGGGGAGTGGTTTCGAATCGAGGGTGGGGGCTATAAGAAAGCGGGAGCAATCTTGGGAGTGGCAGGAGGAGAGACTCCGGACTTCTCCAGACTCGCCCTGGGCTTGACCCTGAGCAGCGATGCCACCGTCGGTGACGATGAGAGTGTCATCGGCGACCCGACCGAGGCAGCAATGGTGGTACTCGCGGCCAAGATGGGCGCCGATGCCGTCGAGACGAGGCGCGCCATGCCCCGGATGGCTGAGGTCCCGTTCGACTCCGAGTACAAGTTCATGGCCACGTTCCACGATCGCCCCGACTGGATGGAGCCCGGCGTGCTCCGCGCTCCACACCTCATGTGCGTGAAGGGAGCCCCGGATGTGGTGTTGGGGCTATGCGATCGAGCGCTGTGGCATGGTGAGACAGTCCCGATCGATCACGTCCGTGAAGAAATCCTCGCCGCCAACCAAGAGCTCTCCGAGCAAGGCTTGCGTGTCCTTGGTTTCTCCGTGGGGGACCTCGACGATGCTCAGATGGCGGCGGCGATCCAAAGCCCGTTCGACGCCGTACGCGGGCTGGTTTTCATCGCATTGGTAGGCATCATCGACCCGCTGCGAATCGAGGCCAGGGACGCGGTGCAGGTGGCGCTGGGTGCCGGAATCGATGTCCGCATGATCACCGGCGACCACACGATCACGGCGAGGGCCATCGCCGACGAGCTCGGGCTTGGCCCTGGGGTGGTGACCGGTTTAGAGCTGGGCCAGATGTCCGACGAACAAGTCATGGACAGGCTGCCCGAGATCCATGTGTTCGGCAGGGTCGCTCCGGAGGACAAGGTCAGGCTGGCGTCACTGATGCAGGACGCCGGCGACGTTGTGGCCATGACCGGTGACGCTGTCAACGACGCCGCCGCGTTGAAACAGGCGGATATCGGCGTGGCGATGGGCAGTGGATCGGAAGTCTCCCAGCAGGCCGCCAAGATGATCCTGACCGACGACAACTTTGCCACGCTTGTCAAAGCCATCGAGCTGGGGCGCGACATCTACCGACGGATCTCGTCGTACATCCGGCTCCAGCTGTCCGTGCTGTCCTCTGTGCTCTTGCTCATGCTGCTCGCGACCATCTTCAACATCAATGAAGGCGTGGCCCTCTTCCCGATGATGTTGCTCTTCTGCAAGCTGTTCGTCGTCGTGGCGATTGTCATCGGGTTCATTGCAGACGTCCCTGACCCGGGTGTCATGGAGGTCCCCCCGCGACGTCCAGGTACGAGGATTGTCAACGGCCG
>JBAPYG010000113.1:0-3169 GCA_049284615.1 Acidimicrobiia bacterium | reverse complement strand
GTCGAGGTGGCGACCGATGCCGACGCCGCGGCATTCGAGGATCTGTTGTTGCGGACGCTCGACGAGGTGTCGCCCGAGGATGCGCTGGTCGAGCCCCCGCCTCCGGTCGGAGAGGCAGTGGTCGAGTATGACGGCACCTCCTGCACCTATGACGGGCCGTCCCAGGTGACGGCGGGCTCCATGGGATTCACCTTTGAGAGCGATGACCCCAACTGGGTAGCGGCCGTCGCCCAACGCACCGGGGAACTCACCATCGAGGAGATCCTTGCCTGGGTCGAAGCTAATCCCGACGCTGAGGAGGCTGTGCCCGGCGTCGCCGAGGTCACGATTGTGCCGCCAGGAGCGGTGACATATGTGGCCGTTCGGGCACCGGGAGTCGGTGTCGTCTGTCAAGCAACCCTCGTGCCGGTCGAGATCCTGATCGCCTACGTCCTCGACGTCGAGTGACGTCGAGGACTTCGTCGGCTTGATGTCGGAATGCGACTTTCGGACGACAGGTCCGGTCGTTCCGTCCCCCGCCACCGACAGTGTGTACTGGAGTGATGGCTCGGGAGCCGAAGTGGGAGCCGTTCTGAGCGGACGGCTGCGGACACCAGGCATGAATGAAGGTCATGCCGGGTAGAGAACCGGTATGGATATCGAACGAGCGCGAGACCTGCTCCGTGGGAAGCGACAAGAGTTCCTCGAACTGAGAGAGGGGCTGACGGGCTCCGTCCAACTCGACGATGCTCAACAAGAAGCCGACTCATCGCTCTCGAGCGCCGACCAGCACCCCGCCGACAATGCCACTCAGACGTCCGAACGCACGCAGGCGCGCGCCGTCGAAGACGACCTGGTGAGCCGCATCGCATCGATCGACCGTGCCCTCGGCCGAATCGAGGCTGGCGAATACGGCTATTGCGAGGTATGTGGCCGCGAGATCGAAGAGGCTCGGCTGGGTGCTCGGCCCGACGCTCGGTTCTGCATCGAGCACCGCGAAGAGTCCGAGCGGCTCGAAGGGAAATGAGCAACACCTTCACAGAGGAGAGGATCTGGAGGATGACTTCCTGGGCTGCGGCGGTGGTCGCCGCCTGGGCGGTTCGCCAGAGTGTGGCGGCGATCTGGCCTCGCGCAGTCGGACGTGACGCCCCCAAGAGCCCAGCCGATCCCGACGCCACCTGGCGGGAGGTTGCCTTATGGGCCCTGATCACCGGCCTCGCGGCTGCGCTGGCCCGGGCCCTGGGCCGAAAGGGTGCTGCGGTTGTTTGGACCCGGGTCACCGGCGACGATCCTCCTGTCGTGTGACAGAAGACGGTTGAACCGACCGGCGGCCCCGGGGGATGGCCCGATTCGCCGCGCCGTCTCCACGGCCGGATATAGCGTGACGCTCACGCGATACGAGAGGACTGTTCGATGATTCTGGACTTCATGGGCGATCTGAACTGGCTGGCGATCGTCGTGGCCACCATCGCCTGGTTTGCATTCTCGGCGATCTGGTACTCGGTGCCGCCGCTGAGCAAGGCCTGGGCGGGGGCTGCTCGTGTCGACATGAGTGGGGATGGCCCACCCCTGGCCCTCCTCTTCATCCCCACGCTCATCGGCTACTTCATCACCACGGTGGTGATCGCCCTGATCGGCATCGGAATCGGGGCCGAGTCGGTCACCGACGGCATCGTCCTCGGTGTGGTGCTCGGTGTCGGTTTCGGGATGGTCGGCGCACTGGTCAACCAGGTGTACGAAGGCAAGGGAAACAGCTATTTCCTCATCAATGGGATCAACGCCGTGATCGCCTATGCGATCGTGGGCGCAATCGTCACCGCCTGGAACTGAGCACCAACTCGGCATAGCCAAGCACTCGCGTCTAACTGCCGCTAGAGCCGGCTCGCAGGTTCCCGGCGCTGTCAATATCATGTTTCTTGATAATCACCAACCGAGGAACACGATGGATCTCTCCGGCAAAGTCGCAATCGTCACCGGCAGCGGACAGGGTTTGGGACTGGCATACGCATCGGCCCTGGCGGCGTCGGGTGCGTCGGTCGTCGTCAACGATGTCGTCGACGACAAGGTCGTCGCGGCAGTGGAGACGATCACGTCGTCCGGGGGCGAGGCCACCGGTGTGACCGTTGCCGTTGGCGACAGCGAGGCCGCAGAGACACTGGTGTCCACCGCCCTCGACGAGTACGGCCGACTCGACGTAATGGTCACGAATGCCGGGATACTTCGCGATCGCACCCTGTGGAACATGAGCGACGAGGACTTCGACGCCGTCATCGCCGTTCACCTTCGCGGCACCTTCACCTGCGCTCGAGCCGCCGCAATCCACTTCAGGGAGGCTGGTGCCGGTGGTCGATTGATACTGGCCGGCTCTCCGGCCGGGCAGCGGGGGAACTTCGGCCAGACCAATTACGCGGCGGCGAAGGCGGGTATCGCCGCAATGGCCCGCACCTGGGCGTTGGAGCTGTCCCGCGCCAACGTGACCGTGAACGCCGTGATACCGAACGCTGTCACCGCGATGACCGCAACCGTCCCATTCCTCGCCCCCTATGCCGAGTTGGTCGAGAGGGGTGAGCCGATCCCCGCCGAAGTTCGGAGGGCCATCTCCTTCGGGACGGCCGACGACTGTGCCGGTTTGGTCGTGTTCCTCGCCTCGGACCAGGCTTCGGGCGTGACAGGGCAATGCATCGGCATCGGTGGCGACCGACTCAGTCTCTGGTCCCATCCCGCCGAGGTGCGCAGTGCCTTCCAGGACGGTGGCTGGGATGCCGACGACATCGCCGGCGTCTTCGGCACGACAGTCGGCGAGACCCTCGAGACCTATGGCATCGTCCCCCCTGACTTCACCGACTGACCGAAAGGCAACGACATGACCCTCGTCGTCGACAATCCATCCGACCTCCTCGACCAACCCAAGGGTCTCGACCTCGGCAAGAGCTCGTGGCTGGAGGTGACCCAACACGACGTGAACTTGTTCGCCGACGCCACCAAGGATCATCAGTGGATCCATGTCGACCCGGAACGCGCCGCCGCCGGCCCATTCGGCGGGACGATTGCACACGGGTACATGTCGCTCGCCCTGGTGATCCCGCTGTGGAGTGAGCTGCTGGTCGTTAACGGCGTCGGGATGTCGGTGAACTACGGCCTCAACCGCCTTCGTTTCCCCGCTCCCGTGCCGGTCGGGTCACGCATACGT
>JBAPYG010000112.1:0-3460 GCA_049284615.1 Acidimicrobiia bacterium | reverse complement strand
TCGTAGTTCCCCTCGGAGGGGACCTCATAGTTCTCGTCGTGGCGGATGAGGGCGCTCTCTGCGGTGAACTCGTCACCGTTCCAGTAGCCCTCCAGCAGCACGGGCACCTCTTCGTTGAACAGCGGTGGAGGAGTGTTGAGCAGCACCACGGGGATCGTCGCCGAGCCATCCGTGACATCGAACACGAGATCTCCCTGCTCCTCCTCTAGTGAGCCCGCCACCACCTGGCCGGCGAGCCGGAACCGCTCGCCATCAGGGAAATCGGGGCGCTGTGCCACCGCCTCGTTCGGGTAGAGGTAGTAGGTCAGGTTGTCGTTGAGCCCGGCGACTGTGATCGCCACCACCAGGGCGACCACACCCACGATGCCGAAGAGCACGAATTGGCGCTGGCCCATGGATCAGCTCCCGGCCGGCGGGCTCTCGGCCCGTCTCCTCCGGATGTGGAGATAGACGGCGTAGCCCACGATCAAGCCATAGGAGATGAGGAAGGTCCCGGCGACGACGACGGTGTCAGACATCCTCGACCTCATTGAGACGGGGTGGTGTGACCGCATCCCCGGCGACCGTGGTCTCCCGCATCGCCGCGGCTTCGACCCGGGCCACGTCGATCCGTGCGGCCATCAGTGCGACATAGAGGATGGTGAAGGCCGCCATGTTGACCAGCATGGCCACGAGCATCTCGTCGGGCATGGTCGACCCGTCGGGGCGGATCGACGGCCCTTGGTGGAGCGTCCGAAACAGATTCACCGAGAAGTAGACGAGGGGAACCTGCACCACGGCGATGGCCCCGAGGATCGCCGAGCGTCGGGCCTTCGTCGTGGGGTCGTCAACGGCGCCGCGAAGTGCGATGTAGCCCAGGTAGACGAAGAACATGACCGCCGTCGTCATGAGACGCGGGTCCTGCCAGTCCCAGGGTGTGCCCCAGACTGCCTGGCCCCACACCATCCCGGTGAAGAGCCCGATCGCGGTGAATATCACACCGATCTCGACCGAGGCCGAGGCGAGGCGGTCCCAACGGTCGGTCTTGCGGATCAGCCACATTATGGATCCGAACGCCGTCACACCGAAGGCGAGGAAAGCCAGCCACATCGAAGGCGGGTGGATGCCGAGGAGCCGTGAGTACTCACCCTGGAGGGCGTCCGGCGGTGCGGTGAGGGCGAACCACAGGCCCACGGCCATGGCGACCGCCGCCAGGCTCATCAGGATTCTCACTCGCGTCATCGTGTCGCTTCCTCGAGGGGCTTGGCCAATGCGACCCCGGCCACTGCCAGGGCCAGGTCACTGGCAATCAACAGAAGTATCCAGGGGAGGATACCGGTGTCGCGTTCTAGTGCCTGAACCGCCTGTGAGGCCCCGATCACGAGAGGGAGAGCCAGGGGTGCGACGATGAGCGAGGCCAATGCGGCTCTGCTCCTCAGCCCCGACGTGACCTCACCGGCGAGTGTCCCCAGCTCCGTGAGGCCGATCGCGACCAGGAGCGTGGCCGTCGCCAGGATGGGCCAACCCCCATCGGGCACGTCCGGGGCGAACAGAATGGCCATCGCCACGAGCAGCAACCCGAGGAAGCCGATCATCAGGGCACCACCGGATAGGCCGCGTCCCGCGAATCGGGCTGCCGGGTCCACCCCGAGCAAAGCCTGGAGGTCTCGGCGCTCCGGTGTGTCGGCGACCGAGTGACGGAGTGCGACCTGCATCCCGAAGAGGATCCCGAGGGCCCAGAAGACACCGACCCCTATGATGGACACGACTTCGAGACGTAGCCCCAGGGCCAGTGGGAAGACCATCAGCGCGACCACCGAGAAGGGAAGCACGATCCGCAACGTCTCCCCGGCCCGCCGTTCCACGATGAGGTCGACCCGGGCGATCTCGACAGCCTGCCTCCAGAACCTCACGCGGCAGCACCGAGACGCCCGCCGCGCAGATCGAGGACGGTGTCACACAGCGTCGTCAGGTGGGATCGATCATGCGAAACCACGATGGCGGCTCCGGCCCGACCCCGCACCGATTCGACGAGTGCCCCCACCAGCGCCCGTGCCGCCTCGTCGAGGCCGGACGCGGCCTCGTCGAGCAGCAGCAGGCTCGGCCTGGTGAGGAGGAGGTGGGCGATCTCGACCCGCCGTTGCATGCCGAAGGAGCAGGCCTGCGCTCTGCGGTCAGCCGCCCCGGTCAGACCCACCACGTCGAGGGCGTGGGGCACACGCCCGACGTCTACTTCCGCCAGCTTGGCGACGTGAGTGAGATTCTCGGAGAGGGTGAGCTCAGGGATCAGCGTCGGGTGATGGCCGATGAGGCCGATCGAAGAGCGGACGGTGGCCACGTCACGGCCGGCGAGGTCTGCTCCCAGGACGGTCCCTCGTCCCGTGTCGATCGCGATCAGAGTTGCGATCGCCCGCACCAGGGTGGTCTTGCCCGAGCCGTTGGGGCCGGCGATCCCGATGCATGCCCCCGGATCGAGGGTGAAGTCGATGTCGACGAGGACGGGGCTTCCGCCCCGGGAGACACCGACCTTCTCGAGATGTGCGACCGCATCCACCCGCTGAGTCTCACTGCGCGCCGCGCTTCTCTCAAGTCGGGTCTGGCACCAGCCGTCTCGTCAGGCGCGGCCCGAGTGTTGCGATGACCACTCCGGTCAGGATCCCGGCCAAGTACCAGCCTGTCGGCCCGCCGTCGATACTCGGTCGCAGGCTCTCGGAGACCCATCTCACCAGGGACGCCAACGCCAGAGCCGTCCCGAAACGCAGCCATGTCCTCCACCCGAGTCGCGAGACCGCCCAGGCCGCTGCAACCAAGGCCAGGGCTGCATAGATCTCGACCGGGTGCCGGGTGACAGATCCCCCCTGCAATGCCCAGGCCCAGGGCAGCCCGGACACCGTCCCCAGACATGCATCTCGCCAGAGACAGCCCGCATGCCAGCCGGACAGGGCGAGGAGAACCGCCGGGGCCATGGCATCGATCGAGATGGGTGACGATCGCGTGGACCAGACCAATGTGATGAGAAACCCCAGGACGGCGGCCCCCGTGTCCACGCCACCCCGGATGATGACCAGGTCGGCGGGATGTGCCAGGGGGTTGATGCCCTGGCTGACCATCGCCGTTATCCGACCCGCCGCCAGACCGATCAGGGTGGCGGCCACCAGGCGGTCCGCGGCCCGGTCCGGCAGGTTCTCGCTCCAGATCCTCAGCCCGAGCCAGCCGAGGACGACGGCGGTGATCGCCGCCCAGAGAAGTGTGAACTCCACTCAGGTTCCGAGCTGGAGGAGGTCGTCGATGTTTAGCGCCAGGGTGCGTTCGTCGATCACGCCGTTGTGTGTCCGGATCAGCTCGCCACCAGGGCCGAAGAAGAAGGTGATGGGCGTGCCCAGCCCGGCGAGGGAGTTGGGGATCGCCCGCTCGGGATCGAAATAGTGGTCGAGCCCCCCCAGCCCGAACTCGGCGAGGAATGCCTTCGCCGCACGTTGCT